>NZ_WPCA01000042.1 GCF_009741825.1 Halapricum sp. CBA1109 | reverse complement strand
CACGGCGTCAGCCGCGCCGCCGACCGCCACGCGACGCCGCCGTCGGCGCCGACCAGCGCGAACACCATCCGCTTGCGGACGCCGTGGGCCAACCGAACGTCCAGCGAGAGGTCCCGCGGGGAGAAACTGTGTTCGGCCGGCAGAACCCGAATCAGCAGCTCCGAGTGGCCCAGTTCGTCGACGGACTCGACGTCGGCGTAGGTGCGGAAGTCCGCCCCGAACTTATAGCCCGTCTTCGGGACGACACCGGCCTCCCGGAGGCGGCGATAGACCGCAAGCCGGCGGTCGAAGCGGTCGCCCTCGACCTCGCGGCCGCGGTCGAGTACCGCCTCGGCCCCGCCCTCGACGTCGAGGACGCCCACCTCGGCGAGCGCCGCGGCTTCGAGCAGCGAGAGTTGCAGCGGCGACCCGGCCTCCTCGTCCAGCGGTTGGCCGTAGAACCCGCGGCGGTAGAGCCGTTCGGGCGGGTCCCACGCCAGCACGCGGTCGCCCAGCAGGTCCGCCGGGACTCCCTCGGGCAGGTCGACGCTCGTCGTCCCCTCGATGTCGGGGCGTTCGGTGTCGAGGTAGGTGATCGAACTCTCCTCGTCGACGACGGCCAGCACCGCCTCACCCAGCGTGGCCGCCGCGACGCTCGCACGCTCGCTGATGGCCCGGACGCGGTAGGCGACGCCGTCGCCCCACGGTCCCTCCCCGCGGGGGTAGACGACGAAGTCGGCCCCGTCGGGGTCCTCGACCCACCCCTCGCGGGCCGGCGAGAGGTAGAACCCGCGGTCCCGGAGGTTCTTGTAGACGAGGAAGTCTATCTCGGAGACGGCGGCGGAGTTCAACAGCGCCCGGAAGTCCAGATGGCGGCCGTGCTCGCGGTCCTGGACCGTCTCGACGTCGCCCCGGTAGAGGAGGTGGGCGGCCTCGACGGGCGCGAGTTCGATACCGCCGTCGACCGACCGGCCGTAGCCCCGCGAGTCGTAGAACCGCTCGCGGGCCTGAGAACCGCCGCTGACGACGCCCCCGGAAAGCTGCAAGTCCATACCAGCCCCTCGTCCGCCCGACTCATAGCGACTGCGATACCGAACAGGCGGGGTCGAGACACCGCCGCCCCGTCGGCGTCGCGAAGGCCGGGAGGCCACAGTCACACTGGCCGTCGACGGTGCCAGTCGGGACGCCGAACCCGGTGTCACAGTCAGGGTAGTGCTCGCATCCGGCGAGCAGGCCGCCGCGGCGGAGGATTCGCAACTCGCCGGTGCAGTTCGGGCAGTCCCACTCGCGGTCGAAGGCCGCGGCGACGGCGTCGTCCAGTGACTCACACGAGCGGTCGACACACACCTCGAACTCGCGGCCGCGCTCGACGCGCATTCGCGGGAGTCCACAGTCACAGGGTTCGTCGGTCAGGACGGCCGCGTCGGCGGGGACGCCGTAGCGGGCGTCGCAGTTCGGACACGTCACGGCGTCGCTCCCGTGGACGAGCGCACCGTCACAGTCCGGGCAGTCGCCGACGGGCGTCCCCGCGGCGCTGGCGGGGTAGGTGGCCCCGCCGAAGTGCTCGTGACACTCGACGGCGAGTTGCTGGTCGCCGTCTACGGCCTCGATGCGGTCCGGGCCGACGGTGACCGACTCGGCGCGCGTGAGCCACGCCACTGGCTGGTACCCTTCGGCGTCGTGGACCAGCACGGTGTTGTCGGGCTTGACCACCGCGACCATCCGCCCGCGCTGTTCGTGTGCCCGTACCCGGTTGCCGTCGAAGGTGGTCGTACACTCCCCCGCCCGCACGGTGATGCCGTCGTGCATACGACTGGTTGCTCCCGGCATCGGTCAAAAAGGGTCGCGCCCGGCAGTGTCTATTCGACCAACTGTTCCATAGTGTCGACGAACGACGCCGTCCGGTCGACGAGGCTATCGACGTCTTCGTCGAGCGGTTCGTATCCGTAGTCAGCCTGCTTCCGGAGCGCCGAGAGGTCGTTGAGGAACCGCCCTCGGTCCCGCGATACGTCGCCCTCGACAACGACTTCGGAACCGAACAGCGAGAGGACGCCACCGTGGGAGGACGGTGAGTGGTCGCGGTCGTACAGAACGGCCTGTGCGGCGTGAAAGCACGCGTAGTAACAGCGGTTGACCACGACCGCGTCGGAGAGGTCCGCCGCCAGCGCACCGCGAGCGTCCTCGAGTGCCTACTCGGCCTGAGCGAGTTGCTCCGCGGCCGCGTCAGACATACGCGTCACCGTCCCGAACGGCCCGGTCGACGAACGGGTGGTCGCGGCGCGTCTCGAACGTCGACCGGGAGAGGACGTGAACCTCGACGACGGGGCCGTGTTCGAGCATCACGTCGTAGGCAGCGTCCCGGAGTTCGTCCTCGATAGTCGCCCTGTCGGCGTCGTCGCCGACGACAGCGAGAAAGTCGACGTCGCTGTCCAGTCCCGACGCCTCGCCGCGAGCGGTCGAGCCGAACAGGATCAGCGATTCGAGTCCCTCGGTGTCCAGTGCCTCGACACGCCGGACGAACGCGTTCGCGGCCGCCGTGTGTGAATCGACACCGTCCGGGGTGGCCATACCCCGACGTAGGCGGGCAACGGTGAAACAACTTCGGTCGGGTGTGCTGACAGCGAAACGACGGTCGACCAAGTCGGTCACGCCGGTCGTCCGCCCCCGCTGTTCGCGGGTCTCGGCGCTGTTCCAGCGGTCGTACACTCCCCCGCCCGCACGGTGATGCCGTCGTGCATACGCCGGGTTGCTCCCGGCATCGGGCAAAAAGGGTCGGCTGGAGCGGTGGCGGGCCCAAGCGAGGAGCGTCAATCGAGTCGGCCTACGCGAACTCCTCGTAGGGCTGGACGACGACGAAACCGTCCTCGCCGTCGAACTCCATCTGGAAGCGTTCGCCCGACTCCTGTCCGACCATGTCCGAGAGGTTCTTGTTGACTTCGACGTTCGGGGACGTGCCGCTCCAAGCGACGGTGGCGCTCGGATCGGTCGACACCGGCGGTTCGAGCACCAGCGGATCGGCGTGAGTCGTCACGGCGACGTAGCCCGGGCCGTCGAGGTAGACGTTGGTGAACCCGCCGGCGAACGCGCCCGCGAGGCTGTCCATCTTGTCTATCTCGTAGGACACCCGCGACTCGAAGGCCAGAACGTCCTCGCCGTTGACCGTGACCGACTCCCCGGCCCCCAGTTCGAGAATCTGGACTTTCTTCTCGTCGTCGGCGAGGTACGCGTGGCCCTGCCCCTCGACGGTCATCACGGGCGTCCCCTCGTTCGTGGCGGCCTCTTTGAGGAAGCCGGTGATGCCGCCTTCCGCCGAGGCCTGCCCGGTGAACGAGAGGTCCCCGGTGTAGGCGACCATCGACCCCGCTTTCGCCTGCAGTGTCCCGTCGACGGCCACGTCGAGGAGGTAGTTGTTCTCGAGGCTGAACGTCTCGTCGCCGTCGGTCGGCGCGTGTCGTGAAGCGAATCTGTCGGTGTTCATCGTAGCACAGAGCGTCGCGGCTCTATCGAAACGAGCGTCCGACGCGAAAAAGACCCCCAGCCAGTGGTGCACAGGACGAAACAGGGGCGACGGGACGGTACCGACGACGCCCCGAGCGGAGCGGCCGAGGCGGGGACAGCTGACAGAGCGGTACCCGTTGACATACCCCTCGATTTCGGCTGGAGATAACGGCCGGTGCGGTCGCTCGCAGGGCGGTTTGACAAGCGTTATGCCAGCCGACACAGTGGGGACACGTATGAACGTCGTAGTCACGAGCGCCATCGACGACGCGGGGCTGGCCAGGTTACGCCAGGCCGGCCACGACGTCACCGAAGTCGCCGACGCCGACCGCGAGGAGTTGCTGGCGGCGGTCGAGAACGCCCACGCGCTGATCGTCCGGTCGGACACGGCCGTCGACGCCGAACTGCTGTCGGCGGCCCCGGACCTGCGCATCGTCGGGCGGGCGGGCGTCGGCATCGACAACATCGACGTCGAGGCCGCGACCGAGCAGGGCGTCGTCGTCGCCAACGCGCCGGCCGGCAACGTCCGCGCGACCGCCGAACACACCGTCGGGATGGCCTTCGCCGCCGCGCGGAAGATTCCGCAGGGCCACACCCAACTGAAGGACGGCTACTGGGCCAAAAGCGACATCCTCGGCAGCGAGTTCAACGGCAAGACCCTCGGTATCGTCGGCCTCGGCCGCGTCGGGCAGGAAGTCGCCAAACGGCTGGGCAACCTGGAGATGGATCTGGTCGCCTACGACCCCTACATCAGCGAGGACCGCGCCGGGCAACTCGGCGCCGAACTGGTCGAGGACATCGAGAGCTGTTTCCAACAGGCCGACTTCGTCTCCCTGCACGCGCCCCGGACCGACGAGACGGAGGCCTTCGTCGACGAGGAACTGCTCGCGGAACTGGACGACGGCTACCTCATCAACTGCGCCCGCGGTGGTCTGGTCGACGAACAGGCGCTGGCCGAGGCCGTCGAGGACGGCATCCTCTACGGCGCGGCGGTCGACACCTTCGAGACGGAACCGACCGACCCCGACAACCCGCTGTTGGCCGTCGACGACATCATCGTCACGCCACACATCGCCGCCAGCACCGAATCCGCGAAAAAGAACGTCTCGATCAGCGTCGCCGAGCAGATACTCGCAGCCTTCGAGGGCGAACCGGTCGAGAACGCCGCCAACGCGCCGAGCGTCGGCGAGGACGTCTACCCGGCCATCCGACCGTACATCGACCTCGCGGAGACGGCCGGCCGTATCGCTATGGAGTTGCTCGACAGCCACATCGACTCCATCGAGGTGCGCTACGGCGGGTCCATCTCCGAGGAGTCCGTCGACATCGTCACCGCAAGCGCTCTCAAAGGCGTCTTCGAACCGCTGGAGTGGCAGGCAAACGCCATCAACGCCACCCGCATCGCCGAGGAACGCGGCGTCGAAGTGACCGAGTCCAAGACCCGACAGATAGAGGACTTCCAGAGCCTCGTGACGGTGACCGTCAGCGACGGCGAGGAGTCGGTGTCGGTGTCGGGGACCCAGTTCGCCGACGACGACCCGCGCATCGTCCGTATCGACGGCCACCGCGTCGAGGCTGTCCCCCACGGCCACATGCTGGTCGTCCGCAACGAGGACGCACCGGGCGTCATCGGCTTCATCGGAACGGTACTGGGCGACCACGGCGTCAACATCGCCGGGATGTTCAACGGCCGGACGGCCCTCGGCGGCGAGGCCCTGACCGTGTACAACCTCGACGAGGCACCCGATTCGGCCGTCATCGAGGAACTGCTGGCCGACGACCGCATCATCGAGACCACCCACGTCTCGCTGAACGACACCGCCTGACCCCGCGGGTAGTGATTGTTTACTAACAATACTGTTTTTTGTCTCGGCGAGTACCTTGGAGTAGTGGTAGCCGACTCGCCGAGCACAGTCCGGGTCTGTTTCGTCGACGTCGACGGTCGGCTTGGGCCGATGATACAGGCGCTGGACGACCTCGAGAAGCCGATAACCGTCGAACGTGTCTCGTCCGTCGAGGCGGCCGGAGCGGCCGGCGAGACGACGGACTTCGACTGTTTCGTCGTCCGGGGAGCGATGGCGACGGCATCGGTCGAGCCGAGCGACGGCATCGAGACGTGCCAGCGGGTTCGGGCGGTACTGCCCGGCGTCCCGGCGGCCATCTACTCGGTGAACCTCGATCACAACCGCCTGCGGGCGGCCTTCGAGGCGGACATCGCCGTCGTCTCGGACGCCCCGGGGAGCCCCGAACTCGTCTACCGGCAGTTGCGGTACGCCGCCGGGATGGAGGAACACGTCCAGTCGCCGGCCGAGTTGCTGGACTCGCTGTTCGCCTACTACCCCCATCACCTCTTTCTGAAGGACGAAGTCGGGCGCTTCGAGGCGCTCAGCGACGCCACGGCGCGGGAGTACAACCTCGACCCCGACGTGATCGAGGGCCTGACGGACTTCGACCTGCTTGAGTACGACACGGCGGTCGAGGCCTACCGGGAGGAGCAGGCGCTGATGGAGACCGGCGACCGCATCGTCGAACGGATCGACCACTGGGTCGACGAGGACGGCCGCGACCGCTGGATGTCGATCACGAAGGCCCCGCGGTACGACGACGAGGGGACCCCCGTCGGCATCGTCGGGTCCACGCGGGAAGTGACGCGGGAGAAACGCAAAGAGCAGATGGTGCGGGAGCTTCACACGGTGAGCCGCGAACTCGTCCGCGCCCAGACCAGAGCCGACATCGGGCGGGCCGTCATGGCGGTCACCGACGACGTGCCGGTGTTCTCACACATTCAAGTCGTCCTGCGGGAGGACGGGAGTCATAAACTGCAACCGCTCGGCGACGGCGAGGGGGAGACGCTGTTCGACCGCCACGAGGAGCGGTTCCGCGCCGTCGTTGACGGCGGGGCGGCGCAGTACGTCACCGCGGCGGGGGACGTCGTCGACGACCCGGAGCTGGCCGTCGACCTCGAAACGGCGGTCCTGCCGCTGGGCGAGCACGGGGCGCTGGGCGTCGCCGCGGACACCGGCCCGTTCACCGAGTTCGGCATCGACCTGACGAACATCCTCGCCGCGAACCTCGAGGCGACGCTGGACCGGGCCGAACGCGAGCGGGAACTCCAGCGCCAGAACGAACGCTTAGAGGAGTTCGCCAGCATCGTCAGCCACGACCTCCGTAACCCCCTCAACGTCGCCAGCGGGGCCACCGAGCTGCTGGCCGAGGAGCACGACTCGCCACAGATCGACCGCATCACCGACGCCCTCGACCGGATGGAGCAGTTGATCGAGGCGCTGTTGACGCTGGCCCGGAAGGGACAGGTCGTCGGGGAGACGGAGTTCGTCGACCTCGCGGACGCGGCACGGGACGCCTGGCAGGTCGTCGACGCCCCGTCGGCGACGATGACCGTCGAGGGAAGCGTCGGTGTCGTAGCCGACCGCAACCGCCTGATCGAGTTGTTCGAGAACCTCTTTCGGAACGCCGTGGAGCACGGTGGCGAAACCGTCACCGTCGAGGTCGGCGTCCGCGAGGCGGGCGACGGCTTCTACGTCGCCGACGACGGTGCGGGCTTCGGAACGAGCGACACCGAGCGCCTGTTCGATATGGGCTACTCCGGCGCGGACGGCACCGGCTACGGCCTCTACATCGTCTCGACCATCGCCGAATCCCACGGCTGGACGGTCACGGCCGGGGCGGGCGAAGACGGCGGCGCACGCTTCGACGTCAGCGGCGTGGGCATCGAACGACCCGGCCCGGAGTGATCACTCCTCGCCGGTCCGGGGTGGCTCGCCCGTCCAGACGAACGTCTCTCCCGCCCGCGTATCCCGCCACAGTCGTCCCCGGAGGTCCACCAATCGCTCGTAGGACTCCGGCGGGTCCTCGGCGGAGTCCTCGGACGATGGGGGCCGCGGCTGCCGGGAGGAGTCTGGGAAGGCGACCATCGACAACTAGTGTGTTACGGAGTAACAAAAGAGCCCGTCAGACACGCGTCAGCGGCTCGTCGGCGGCGTTTCGGGAGGGGAAATGACGGCGGCGGTGTCGGCGGGAACCGGGTCGGGGTCCCCGGGCGTCGGCACCGCGCGACGGCCTCACTTCTTCGAGCGGAGTTTGCGGAGGAGATAGCCGATGCCGAGGCCGCCGGCGACCAGCGCCGGGATCAGTGGGGAGTCGGCGGCCTTCGACGCCCCTCGGCGGACCGTCCCGGCGACCGAGGACGGTTCCTCGATGTGTTCGAGGACGGCGTCGGTGTCGTTGGGCACCGGTTCGGGTTCGGACCCCGCCGCGGCGGCGGCGTCGGGGTCTTTGAGGAGATGGCCCGTCGTGAGGCAGACGACCTCCTCCTCGGCGTCGACGACGCCGCGCTCGCGGAGTTTCCGCAGGCCCGCGACAGAGGCGGCCGAGGCCGGTTCGACGCCGACGCCCTCGCCGGCGAGGGTGCGCTGGGCGTCGGTTATCTCCTCGTCGCTGACGGCGACAGCGGTCCCCCCGGTGGCGCGAATCCCCGGGAGCGCCTTGGGGGCGTTGACGGGGTTGCCGATGCGGATGGCCGTCGCGATGGTTTCGACGTCCTCCCAGCGGCGGGTCCCGTCGGTGCCGTCCTCGATGGCCTCGACCATCGGGGCCGCGCCCTCGGCCTGGACGCCGGTGAGTTTCGGCACCTCGTCCTCCTCGAGGGCGCCGCTCTCGACCAGTTCGCGGAAGCACTTGTACAGCGCCGCCGTGTTGCCGGCGTTGCCGACCGGGAGCACGATGCGGTCGGGGTAGCTCCCCTCCTCGCGCTTGTGGCGTTCGAGAATCTCCAGTCCGATGGTCTTCTGGCCCTCCAGACGGAAGGGGTTCAGCGAGTTCAGGAGGTAGGCCTCCCCACGGTCGGCGAGGTCCTGGACGATGTCCAGACACTGGTCGAAGTTGCCGTCGACTTCGAGGATGCGCGCGCCGTGGAGGCTGGCCTGTGCTATCTTCCCGGCCGCGACTTTGCCCGCCGGGAGGAGGACCAGCGTCTCCATCCCGCCCCGGGCGCCGTAGGCCGACAGCGCCGCCGAGGTGTTGCCCGTCGAGGCACAGGCCAGACGGTCGACACCGACCTTCTGGGCGACGCGGACGCCGACGGTCATCCCGCGATCCTTGAACGACCCCGTGGGGTTCATCCCCTCGTGTTTGATCCGGAGGCTGGCGACGCGACCTCGTCTTCGAGGCGCGACACCTCGTGGAGGGGCGTCCCGCCCTCGGGCAGGGAGACGCCGTCGTCGACGGGGAGCGCCGCCGCGTACCGCCAGACGTTCTCCTCGCCCTCGAAGTCCTCGAAGGTCGGGAGGTCGGCGTAGCGGACTTCGAGCAGTCCGTCACAGTCGTCACAGGTGTAGCGGATGCCCGCGAAGGGCGCGAACGTCTCCCCGCATTCGATGCAGGTCAGCCAGACGCCGTCGGTCGCTTCCGACGGTTCCGGTTCGTCGAGTGTAAGGTCGGCCATTGGTTGGGGTGACGCGCTACGCCGGAAAAAGGGCGGTGGTTCGCGCGGGCCTCCAACGGTGGCACACCCCACGCACACCTCGGTCTCCGAGGCGTTCAGTCGGAACCAGCCACGCGGCCGCGAGGGCGTCCCGTCGCCCGAGGCGGGGGAGGGCAGGCCCGCGGCGATGCCGTCGCGGCGCGGTGGTGCCGTCGGTGCGGCGGCGGTCCTCGGCGGATGGAGGGCGAGGGCTCCAAGCGAAGGAAACCACTCGCTGATTCGGCGGGTCTGCTCTCGTGGAAGGAGCGACCGGCCCGAGGGCTCCGAGGGTGGCTGAGAGTAATCGACGGTACGGACGGGAAAGAGACGGCCCGAGGGCTCCGAGAGAGTACGGGAATCGGCGAGAATCGAGACGACGAGAACCAGAGCCAGCGAATCCTACTCCCCGAACTCGTCGATGCGGGCGTGGACGTACATCGCCCACTCCTCTAGGGTGTCGTGCATCAACTCGCGGGTCTCCGAGACGGGAGTCGGGGTGTACTGGTAGACGTGACCGCCGCCGTCGAGCAGTCTGCGGGTCCGTTCGGCGAGGCCCTTCTCCCGGAGTGTCGACAGCGAGCGGTTGACGTTGCTGCGGTCGCGGTCGAGTTCCGCGGCCAGTTCCTCGACGGTGCTTGCGGGGTGTCGCTGGAGCACCTCGTAGGTCCGGACTTCGTGGGGTTTGAGGTCGAACACGCAGGCCAGTACCTCCTCGAAAGACGGTTCGTCCTCGCGGAGCAGTTCGCGGAACCGGTTGGGCGAGGGGTCCATCTCGGACATTACTGCGTGATACACCAGCGGCGAGAATAAATCCCGTCGTTACCTGCACCTCACTCCGGGAGGTCGTCGACGTAGCCTTGCGTTTCGAGGCAGGTCAGCATCTCGGCCTCGGTGTCGTGTTTGTGGAGTCGCGTCGGCGTATCGCAATAGTAGGTCTCGCCGTCCCAGCGCAGGGTCACCTCGTACTCGGTGCCGAGGAACTCGGTAGTGACGACGACTCGCCGACCGTCGTTGAGAGCGTCGAGGAGCGTCTGAGCGTCGTGTTCGCCCGCCGTCACGACGAGTGGGTCGCTCATCACGTCCGCGTACTCGCGGCCCGGCTATCAGTGTTTGGTCGACCGGAGTGGACGGAGCCGCTGCCCCGCGGTGGGCGAGTGCCTCTCCGAGGTATCGGGTTGTACCGGTGGCGAGTCGTGACAAGCTGACCAGACAGTTCAATTAGTTGCTGTTATCCGAACTATTACGTGTCTGATTAAACAGTATCTGGTATGCAACGGCGATCAGTATTGACCAGGGGGGTCGCAGCGGCGGTCGGCATAGGCGTCGCCGGGTGTTCCGGCGGCGACGACAGTGACGACGAAGACGACGACGAATCGAACGGCGGGGACGACACCACGGAGAATCCCGGGTCCGCGGGCGGCGGCGGGACGGGCGCGTCCGGGTTGGTGTCGAGCGAGGTGGACGAACTCGAACTCACCGACAGCCGGTACACCGACACGGGAATCGAGGGGCGGTATCCCGTCACGGTCACCGTCGCCAACAACGGCGACCAAGAGACCGACGTCACGGCGTACAGCTACGACTACACCGTGTCGGACGACAGCGGCACCGACCTCACTGGCGGCACGTCATCGACGGCGGAGAATCCGACCGTCGCGCCGGGGGAGACGACGGAGATTCTGCTGACGGCCATCGTCGACGGCGACCCGGAGGATGTCGCCAGCTACACCGTGCGGATGAGTTGCGGGAGCTTCGGCGAGGGCGCCTACTGCGAGGAGTCGTAGGGAGTCAGTCCGTCGCCTGCTCGATAGCTTGACCGAGGTCGTCGACGATGTCGCCGGGGTCCTCGACGCCGACCGAGAGGCGGACCATATCGGGGGTGACGCCCGCGGCGGCCTGTTCCTCCTCGGTGAGTTGCTGGTGGGTCGTGGACGCGGGGTGGATGAGCAGCGTCTTCGAGTCGCCGACGTTGGCCAACAGACTCGCCAGTTCCGTCGACTCGACGGTCGTTCGAGCGGCGTCGTAGCCGTCTGCCAGCCCGAAAGTGATCATCCCGCCGTAGCCGCCCTCCAAGTACTCGCTTGCAGCGTCGTGGGTCTCGTGGCTCTCCAAGCGGGGTAGGTGACCCACGAGACGTCGGGGTGGTCCTCCAAGAACTCCGCGACGGCCATCGCGTTCTCGCAGTGGCGGTCCATCCGCATCGGGAGGCTCTCCAGTCCCTGCAGTGTCTGGAAGGCGTCGAACGGCGACTGCTGACAGCCCAGATCACGCAGGCCGCGGGCGATGGCGGCGTAGGTGAACGCGGCCTCACCGAAGCGCTCCTCGAAGTTGACGCCGTGGTAGGCGGGGTTGTCGCCGGCGACTTCGGGGTACTTCTCGGCGTTGTCGCTCCACGGGAACGTACCCCCGTCGACGAGGACGCCGCCGATGGTCGTCCCATGGCCGTGGATCCACTTGGTGGTGGAGTTCCACACCAGGTCCGCGCCGTGCTCCAGCGGATTACAGAGGTACGGCGTGGCGAAGGTGTTGTCGACGAACAGCGGCGTGTCGTGGTCGTGGGCGATATCGGCGATGCGCTCTATGTCCGGCGTGACCAGCGCAGGGTTGCCGATGGTTTCGAGGTGGACGTAGGCCGTGTCCTCGTCGATGGC
Organism: Halapricum sp. CBA1109; assembly: GCF_009741825.1. Lineage (GTDB taxonomy): Archaea > Halobacteriota > Halobacteria > Halobacteriales > Haloarculaceae > Halapricum. Next base: position 8,777 of record NZ_WPCA01000042.1, on the reverse strand, counting down.
CTCCTCGTAGGCGTCGTAATCGAGGGTGTCGACGAAACGGGCCTCGACGCCGTTGCGCGGCGCGGTGTGGGTGAAGTAGGTGTAGGTCCCGCCGTACAGCGCCGACGCGGTGACGACGTTGTCGCCCACGTCCGCCAGCAGGAACGTCGCGAGGTTCAGCGCGGCCATCCCGGAGGACGTGGCGACGGCACCGACCCCGCCTTCGAGTGCGGCCAGTCGCTCCTGAAGCGTCGAGGTGGTCGGGTTCATCAACCGGGAGTAGATGTGTCCCGGCTTCTCCAGTGCGAACTGGGCGGCGGCGTCCTCGGCGTCGTCGAAGACGTAGCTCGTCGTCTGGTAGATGGGCGGCGCGCGCGCGCCGGTCGCCGGGTCGGGCTCCTCCTGCCCGGCGTGCAGTGCGTGTGTCTCGAAACCGCGGTCGTCACTCATAGTTCGTCGGTGCTTCGGTGGGAGGGGTCAAGTAAATCACTCCCGGCACGGACGTTCGCCGCCGTACGTGAGAACTGGCAATAGTTTCCGACTCTCAGCCGAAGTCCCGAATCGTCAACTCCAACGTCTGGAGGTCGACGACGGGCGCGAACGCCGCGTCGGGGTCGATGTTGACGGACTTCTGGAAGTCGGTCTGGGCCTGCCAACACCCGGAGTTGATCGTCAGCACGTCGTGGTACTTCCCGTAGCCGAGTTTGTGGACGTGCCCCGAGTGGAAGATGTCGGGCACCTCGTCGATGACGAGGTAGTCTTTCTCCTCGGGCGCGATGCGGGTGTGACCGCCGTATTGGGGGGCGACGTGACGCTTTTTCAGGAGCTGGTACATCGCCTCGTGGGGTTTGTCGTAGGAGGCCACGTCGTCGGGGAGTTCGGCGATGACCTCGTCGAGGCTGACGCCGTGGTACATCAGCACCGAGACGCCCTCGATGGTCACCGTCGAAGGGTTCGAAGTGAAGCGGGCGTCGTGGGCCGACATAATGTCCCGGAGCTCCGAGTCGAACGCGGGTTGTGGTTCGGCCAACCGGACCGCGTCGTGGTTGCCGGGAATCATCACTATCTCCATGTCCCCCGGTACCTCCTTGAGGTACTCGCTGAAGCGCTCGTACTGGTCGTAGATGTCGATCACGTCCAGTTCCTCGTCCTGATCGGGGTAGACGCCGACGCCCTCGACCATGTCGCCGGCGATCAGCAGGTACTCGATGCCCGCGGCCTCCTCTGTGTGGAGCCAGTCGGCGAAGCGGTGCCACGCGTCGGCCATAAACTCCTGACTGCCGACGTGGACGTCGCTGATCAGCGCGGCGCTGACCTCGCGGTCGGCCGTCGAGGGTTCGTGGGTGTGAGGAATATCGGGTTGGTGGAGCGTGTCGACGAAGAGGATGCCGCCGTCGTCGGCCAGCGTCCCCTCGACGGCGACAACCTCGTCCAGCAGGAGGTTCTTGGCCACGTCGGACATCTCGCGGTCTTTCATCACGAGCGTCGGGAACGTGCCGTTTGTGTCCTCCAGTTCGATCAACCAGTGGCCGCTGGCGGTCGTGCGGATGTCCGAAACCATCCCGACGATGGCCGCCTCGCTGTTGGGAGCCATCGACTCGACGGCGTCGGTCGGGCGGTGGTTGACCCGCCCGCGGAGGGTCTTCGAGAGCCGTTCGTAACGGTCCCGGAACACCGAGACGAAGTCGCTGTACTCGCCGGTCCCCGTCGAGTTGCCCGTCATATCCCCCGCGATATCGACGGCGAGCTGGTCGGTGTCTATCTCGCGGGACCCCTCCGTTTCGACTGCAGTACCTACGCCGTCGTGTGGCGATTTTTGTCCGTCCGTTCCAGTCGAAACAGAGGGGTCTGTTTCGGGGCCGTCTGCCGGGGACGAGGGTTGGGATTCGGCAGGGGGCGAACCGCGCTCTCCTCCGTCGGCTTCGAGGACGGAGCGGACGTGGTTCTCGGTGATAACGTAGGCGTCGTCCGGGACGGTTTCCACTGCGCGTGCGAGTGCGCTGTCGGTGTCGGCGGCGTCGGCGAGAAGCGTCACCGCTCGCGCTCGGCGTTGTACCCCCGTTCGGTGAGTTCGCTGACGATTCTGGCGGGGGCTTGGAGAGGCACACCGCAACTGAAGGGGTGAGACGGACAAAAGCGTAGCGGACTCCGAAAGATTGGTACGCGGAGCCACGAACTGAGAGACAATGGAAGCCGACGAGGGTCCCGAGAGCGGACGCGGGGGGAGCGGAGCGCCGTCGGAGGGCACCGACTCGTGGAAGCTCTACGTCTACGACCTGCTGAGCAGCGTCGTCATCGTCGCGCTGATCGGCGGCCTGTTGTTCACCGCGAGCGGCGTGTGGCCGCCGATGGTCGCCGTCGAGAGCGGGAGTATGAACCCCGAGATGGAGCGCGGCGACCTCGTGTACGTGATGGAGACCGAACGGTTCGCCGGACCCGACGCCGAGGCGGGCGTCGTGACCGCGGCCGCGGGCGAGGAGAACGGCTACGAGCGGTTCGCCGCGCCGGGGGACGTGATCGTCTTCGAACCGGGCGGGGACTCGCGGACGACGCCGATCATCCACCGCGCGATGTTCTGGGTCGAGGCGGGCGAAAACTGGTACGACCGCGCGGACGAGTCGGCGGTCAACGGGGACAGCTGTCGGGAGATTCGGAACTGTCCGGCACCCCACGCCGGGTTCATCACGAAAGGCGACGCCAACAGGGGCTACGACCAAGTGACCCAAGGCCGGACCGGCCCGGTCAAACCGGAGTGGGTCATCGGGACGGCCGAACTGTACGTCCCCTACCTCGGGCAGATCCGACTGGGCGTGTAGCGGTCGACAGTCGGCAGTTCCGCGCTGGGAGTCAGTGGTCGAACCGGGCCTGCACGAACGGCTGGACGTCCTCGATGTCGCCCAGACGGGAGTCGCTGAGCAGGACGGCCTCGGTCTCCTCGATGGGGACCGACAGCGAGATCTCTTTGGTCCGGCCGTAGCGGCCCTTGCTGACGACGACGGCGTTGACGATACCGAGCATATCCAGTTCCGAGATGAGGTCAGTCACGCGGCGCTGGGTGAGTACGTCGGCGTCTATCTCCTCACAGAGGCTCTTGTAGATGTTGTACACCTCGCCGGTGTTGATGTTGTGGACGCCGTTTTTCTCCAGCAGGATGATCGCGAAGAGGACGAGTTTCGACTGGGTCGGGAGGGTGCGGACGACTTCGACGACGCGGTCGAGTTCGATTTTCTCCTGGGCCTGTCGGACGTGGTCCTCAAGCACCCTGTCGGTCTTGTCCCGTTCGGCGAGTTCGCCGGCGGTCCGAAGGAGGTCCAGCGCCCGACGCGCGTCGCCGTGTTCCTGTGCGGCGAAGGCCGCACACAAGGGGATCACGTCGTCCGAGAGCGAATCGGCGTCGAAGGCGACCTCCGCACGCGCCTGCAGGATGTCGCGCAGTTGGTTGGCGTCGTAGGGCGGGAAGACGATCTCCTCCTCGCCGAGGCTGGACTTGACGCGGGGGTCCAGAAAGTCGGTGAACTTCAGGTCGTTGGAGATGCCCATAATCGACACGCGGGAGTTCTCCAGTTCGGAGTTCATCCGCGAGAGGTTATAGAGGGTGTCGTCGCCGCTTTTCTCGACGAGTTTGTCGATTTCGTCGAGCATGATGACGACGACGCGTTCGGTGTAGTCGACGGCCTCGAAGAAGGTGTTGTAGACGCGGTCGGTCGGCCACCCCGTCATCGGAACCTCCTCGAACTCGTCCTGTTCGGCCTGTAAGGCCCCCAGTTTCGCCTCCAGACGCTCGACGTCCTCGAACTCGGTGTCCGCGAGGGCGGTCGAGTCCTCGGTCGCCTCGTCGTGGAGCGATTCGAGGTCGTCGATGCGGTCGCCGATGTGCTCGCGGTTCTTCTCGATGAACTTGTTGGCGAGTTGAGCGAGGACGCGGTACTGGGTGTCGGTCACCTCGCAGTTGATGTACTCCACCTCACAGGGGACGGCGTACTTCTGGGAGGTGGTCTCTAGTTCCTCGCTGACGAACTTCGCGGAGGCGGTCTTGCCGGTCCCGGTCTTGCCGTAGATGAGGATGTTCGATGGCGTGTCCCCGCGAAGCGCGCTGACGAGGATGGTCGCCATATTGTTGATCTGGTCCTCACGGTGGGGGAGCTTTCGCGGCGTGTAGGAGGGCCGCAGGACCTCCTTCTTCTCGAAGATGGGGTCGCCGCTGAGGAGGTCGTCGAACAGTCCCCGTGATGCCTCGTCGGTGTCGTCGTCGGTCGTGTCCCCGATGTCGTCGAGGACGACGTCGTCCAGCGACGAGACGCTGCCGTCTTCGGCCCCGCGTATCGACTCGCCTTCTGTCGAATCGGAGTCGTGGTCTGTGTCTGTCATCCTGTGTACCCCTGTGCTTCAGGTGGAAATGGCCAGCCGCGCCCCGGAATCAGTAGAGAGAACCCCGGAACAGCCCGGAAGAGCGAATTTCGGGTGGCGCGCCGTGTCCAGTTGAACCACAAGAAGGCGTGGTTGACAGGATATTAAATATTACGGTCGACGCGAAAGCTCGGCGGTTCGAGGAGAAAGAGGAAGTGAGTAAGAGGAAGTGAGTAAGAGGAAGTGAGTAAGAGGGCGTTTTTTCTAGGGAATACAGCGGCGTTAGGGATCGACCGAAGGTGGTTCCGGTTTCGAGTAGGGACGGCTTCGGTTAGAATCGATCGACGGGAGATCGAGGATCGAGAGAACCAGTCGGGAGTTTCTTCGAGTTTCTGAAGGACCCCCCCCACCCCTTCGTTTCGGGTGGAACCGAGTAAAGAGGGGGATGGGGGGAGGGGGTAGCCGGCGATAGTCTTCTAGAGAGCGGTGGATTGATATAGGAAGCATTTGAACCATATCCGTAGTAGAAGAAAATGTATAGTATTGGGTTATCCCCACTAGACAGTAGTATGGACGCTACGCCTAGAGTTACCGCTAGTACTAGCTGCACTAGTTACTAGAGTAGTGGACGAGTCCGGAACAGACGATTCCCGTTACCGTACCGATCTCGCACAGCTCGAACCCTCTCGTCGATCCGACGCGGTCGATAGTGTCCGGAACGGACTAGCCCACTTCCGATTGCTCTCCACCGAACTCTCGGTTGTCCGGTATATTTCTCACTGGCTGATCGTGGCCGTTCCACCCGAAGTACAGGGGACCGCGCCCCGGGCGCTGAATCCCGATTCGACCCGAAACGCCCGGGGATCCGGGGGGACCCCCACACACCATCTACAGGTTCCAGTTGAAACGAAGGGGTGGGGGGTTCGGCCAGCTGAACTGAAAAATTAATGTTTGTATTACCATCCTCTAGTACCGATCTCTCTACTAGACCGTGGTTTCATACGCTGCCCGCTGAGGCAGTGTTTCGTCCCCGCTCGCCGTCACCCTCCGTTTCGGGTCCGCGCCCCTCTCTTCTCTGCCTGTGTCGGGAACCCCTCCGTTTCCACTCCAGCGGCCGCTTCCTGTACGGTAGTTTATGTATGTCTGACGTACGCTTAAGTGAATACGGGCTGGTACTACGTTCAGACGCCCGTTTACGGGCGCGGGAGGACACAGAGGATGGGCCTGCTCACAGAACTCAGGGACAGCATCTCGCGGGCGGCGGCGACGCTGTTCTCTGAACAAGACCCGAAACGCATCGGTATCTACGGACCCCCCAACGCCGGCAAGACGACGTTGGCGAACCGCATTGCCCGCGACTGGACGGGCGACGCGGTCGGGCCCGAGAGTCACATTCCACACGAGACGCGGCGCGCGCGCCGGAAGGAGAACGTCGAGATCGAACGCGACGGCGGGACCGTCGAGATAGACATCGTCGACACGCCGGGCGTGACGACGAAGGTCGACTACACGGAGTTTCTCGAACACGATATGGAGAAAGACGACGCCGTCCGCCGGTCGCGGGAGGCGACCGAGGGCGTCGCCGAGGCGATGCACTGGCTTCGGGAGGACGTCGACGGCGTGATCTACGTCCTCGACAGCACCGAGGACCCGTTCACGCAGGTCAACACGATGCTGATCGGCATCATCGAGAGCCAGGACCTGCCGGTGTTGATCCTCGCCAACAAGATCGATCTGGAGGACTCCTCGATCCAGCGCATCCGCAACGCCTACCCCCAACACGAGACGATTCCGCTGTCGGCACTCGAAGGGGACAATATGGACGAGGTCTACGACAAGATCGCGGAGTACTTCGGGTGATACAATGCCGGAAGTGAAATCCCCAGACGACGACGGTGTCCAGATCGATATGATCAGTGCCGAGCGGATGGAGGGACTGACCAGCATGGAGAAGATCCGGATCATCCTCGACGGGGTCCGGGACGGCAACATCGTGATCCTCGAGGAGGGGCTCACCCCCGACGAGGAGTCCCGTCTGATCGAGGTGACGATGACCGAGATCAGTCCCGACGAGTTCAACGGCATCGAGATAGAGAGCTACCCCCAGTCGGGCGACGACGAGGGCGGGTTCCTCGGTCGCCTTATGGGCAAGGAGTCGACGCCGAAGAAACTGACCGTGATCGGACCGGCCAACCAGATAGAGACGCTCCACAAGGACGAAACGCTCATCAGCGCGCTCGTCTCCCGAAACTGATGCCACACCAGTGTACGTCCTGCGGCCACGTGTTCGCCGACGGCTCAAAGGAGATGCTGTCGGGGTGTCCCGACTGTGGCGGCACGAAGTTCCAGTTTCACCCCGAGGGCGCGGACATCCCCGAGCAACCGACCGACGCCGAACCGCCGGAACGCCCGGAAGAGGAGTCGGTCGCGGGGACCGTCGGCAGCGCCGCCGCGACCGTCAAGAACCTCGTCGGCGGATCGGGTGCCCCCGACGACGAGAAGGTCGGCGGCGTCGCCTTCGACGACAGTACCGCTTCCGGTGGAACCGCCGGGGACGCGGCGGTCGAACCGACGGACACGGCCACCGGGGACGCGGCCGTCGACACGAAACCGATGGCGGGCGCGGACGTGGACGCCGGATCGACGGCAGGCGCCGACGTGGACGCCGGATCGACGACGAGTCCCGATGCGGACCCCGGGACGACACCGGAGGCCGAGGACGCCGCACAGGCCAGCGCGCGGACCGACGTCGTCAGCCGCGAGGAACTCCCCGAACACGACGGCTCGCCCCCGCCGGTCGAGGACGGCACCGTCGTCGACGAACCGGACGACGACCGGCCTGACCTCTCGGAGCTCCGGGAGGAACTGAACTCCCAGTTCGAGTCGATCAAGGTCGTCGAACCGGGCCAGTACGAACTCAACCTGATGGAGTTGTACGACCGCGAGGAGTACATCATGCTATGCAGGAGGACGGCAAGTACTCCATCCAGGTGCCCGAGACGTGGCGGGAGTGACCGCCCTCGAACCGCGGCCGCGGTGACGGCCACGTCACTGCGGACGCCGGCGGGTGGCAATCCTTTAGTCGGTCGCCGCCGTTCCGTTCCCGTATGGATTATCGCGAGGTCGAGGGCACTCGTGAGTTTCTCGCGCGCCTCGAACACGGACGGGACTGGCGGGCCCAGATAGAGGACTTCGCCGCCGAGGAGGACGTCGACGCCGCCGCTTTCTTCGGCCTCGGCGCCGTCCAAGACGCCGAGTTGCTCTACTACGACCAGAGCGACCAACAGTACTACCCCGAGCGGTTCGACGAACCGCTGGAGGTCGCTTCCTGCGTGGGCAACGTCTCGCTTCTGGACGGCGACCCGTTCGCGCACACGCACGTCGTCCTCTCGCGGGCGGACGGGTCGACGGTCGCGGGGCATCTCGACAGCGCGACGGTCTTCGCCGGTGAACTGTACGTCCGCGCGTTCGAGGGGACGCTCGAACGCGCCCACGACGAGACGACTGAGTTGGACCTCTGGCCGCTATGAGAGAGGTCGACGAGCGGTACTTCAAGCGGCTGGAATCCGGCCTCAACGAGGGGATGGCCGTCGCCAACGAGGCCCGGGAGCGCGGCGGCGACCCCGTCCCCGAGTGGAGATTCCGGTCGCGCGGGATATGGCCGACCGCGTGGAGAACATCCTCGGCATCGACGGCGTCGCCGAACGCGTCCGGGAACTCGAAGGCGAGATGTCCCGCGAGGAGGCCGCCCTCGAACTCGTCGAGGACTTCGTCGACGGCAGCGTCGGCGACTACGACACCCGCGCCGGCAAGGTCGAGGGCGCGGTCCGGACGGCGGTCGCCCTCCTGACCGAGGGCGTCGTCGCCGCGCCCATCGAGGGTATCGACCGCGTCGAACTCCTCACCAACGACGACGGGACGGAGTTCGTCAACGTCTACTACGCCGGGCCGATCAGGTCGGCCGGCGGGACCGCACAGGCGCTCTCGGTCCTCGTCGCCGACTACGCCCGTGCGCTGCTCGATATCGACCAGTACAAGGCCCGTGACGACGAGATCGGTCGTTACGCCGAGGAGATCGACCTCTACGACAAGGAGACGGGTCTGCAGTACTCCCCCAAGGAGAAAGAGACCAAATTCATCGCCGAGCACATGCCGATTATGCTCGACGGGGAACCGACCGGCGACGAGGAGGTGTCGGGCTATCGGGACCTCGAACGCGTCGACTCCAACGCCTCCCGCGGCGGGATGTGTCTGGTGCTGGCGGAGGGCATCGCGCTGAAAGCTCCGAAGATCCAGCGCTACACCCGCAACCTCGACGAGGTCGACTGGCCGTGGCTGCAGGACCTCATCGACGGCACCATCGGCGCGGCCGACGACGCGGCCGACGCCGACGACGACGCCGACGAGTGTCTAACCACGTGTTCACAGTGTGGCGAGACCTGTCGCAGTCC
>NZ_WPCA01000080.1 GCF_009741825.1 Halapricum sp. CBA1109 | reverse complement strand
CGTCGACGCCGCGACGGCGGTCTGTGACCGGGCGACGCTCGTCGCCGCCCGCCGGTTCCTCGACTTCGTCAACATCCGCCCGGACCATCAGTTCGACGCCGTCGGCGTCAAGGGTGCGCTTGAGCAGACGGTCGACGCCCGAGCGAGCGCTTCCGGCCGATAGTGGTAAACGTTCACACGGATTTACGTAGCCTCGGCGCGTACTGTCACGTGTGGTATCGGTGCTCACACCGGTCCCCGGAGAGCCACGATGTACGACACAATCCTCGTTCCGACGGACGGCAGCGACTACGCGCTCGCCGCCGCGGACCACGCCGGGTCGCTCGCGTCGACTGTGGGGGCGACCGTCCACCTCCTCGCGGTCGCCGACGTCGACGACGCGGCGGGACCGTTCTCGGTCGGCGGCGTCGACCAGTCGTCTCTGGACAGACTGGAGCGTGACGCCGAGGAGCGCCTCGCGGCGGCGCGCACCACGCTACCCGACGGCGTCCCTGTCGAGACGGCGACCGAACGGGGCCGACCGGCCGGCGCCATCCTCGAGTACGTCGAGGCGGCCGACGCCGACCTCGTCGTGATGGGAACTCACGGCCGGACAGGCGTCAGGCGCCTGCTGACCGGGAGCGTCACCGAGTCCGTGCTCCGGCGCTCGCCCGTCCCGGTGTTGACCGTCGGGCACACCGCCTCGGACACCGACGCCTACGACGACATCCTCCTCCCGACCGACGGCAGCGAGGCAGCCACGGCGGCCGTCGACCACGCCGTCGACGTGGCCCGGACGGTGGATGCGGCGCTCCACGTCGTCTACATCGCCGACGTGACGCTGATGACCGGTGGGGCGGGAGCGGGGCTCCCGAAGGGTGTCGTCGAGACGATGCACGACGTGGGGCGGGAGGCGGTCGATCCGGTCGCCACGCGGGCCGCCGAGGACGGCGTCGAGACGACGGTCGAGGTGCGCGAGGGCGTGCCCGCGCCATCGCTGGTCGAGTACGCCGAGGACACCGGCGTCGATATGGTGGCGATGGGAACCAGCGGTCGGACAGGGCTCCGCCGGGTGCTGCTCGGCAGTACGACCGAACGCGTGATACGGCACGCCGCCCGTCCGGTGCTGGCCGTCACGCCGGACTGTGACCCGACCGACGGCCGCTGATCACGTCCCTTCGGCCCGCGCCCGCGCGGTGAGGAGTATCCCGACGAGGACGACGACGCCGCCGACCACCGTCGGTCCGCCCGGGACCTCGCCGAGCAACGCGACGGCGAGCAGCGTGCTCCCGACCGGTTCGCCGACCAGCGAGACGCTGACGACGGTGGACTCGACGTGCTCTAGCACCCAGTTGATCACCGTGTGGCCGAGAATCCCGGGGCCGACGGCCATCCCGAGAAAGAGCAGCCACTCCCGGGGCGGGTACGGGCCGAGCGAGTGGCCCTGCGACAGCGACCACGCCAGCAGCGCCAGCGCGCAGACGGCGTAGACGACGGTGACGTACGGTATCAGCGGCATCCGCTGGCGCAGCGACCGGCCGGCGAGGACGTAGCCGGCGGCCATCACCGCACCGAGAAGCGCCAGCGCGTCGCCGTACAGCGGTCGCGCGCCGGCGAGTGCGGCCCCGCCGAGCAACTCCGCCGCGGACATCACGGCCGCGCCGGCGACGGTGATAGCGATACCCGCGAGTATCCGAACCGAGAGCCGTTCGTCCAGCAACAGGGCCGCACCGACGGCGACGAACACCGGTTGGGCCTGTACGAGGGTGGTCGACGCGGCGACGCTCGTCCACGCGAGGCTCTCGAACCACGCGGCGAAATGCGCCGCCAGCGCGAGACCGGTGACGCCCGCGACGGCCACGTCGCGGCGGCGCAGGCCCCGGAACTGCTCGCGGTAGCGCAGTACGGCGACCGGCGCGAGCAACAGCGTCGTCAACAGGACCCGATAGAAGGCGGCGACTGCGGCGGGGGCGCTCGACCAGCGGATCAGGATGGCGCTAGTCGAGACGGCGACGATAGCGACCGCAAGCGCCGCCAGCGGCGGCACCGGTAGCTCCCGGCTCACGTTCGCCCGACGGGTGGGCATCCAGTTGACGTTTCGGGTCTACTCCAGCACCTCGCGGGTCTTGCGGTGGCGATACCGGAACATCGGCTCGAACCCGACCCAGCCGAGGGGGCTGACCGCCCGCCCGAGACCGCCGCCGGGGAAGGCGTACTCCACCCTGTCACAGACGATGGTCTCCTCGTCGCCGTCGGCGTAGAAGAGGTGCGTGTGGGTCCACTCCGCGAAGGGGCCGTCGGTCATCTCGTCGACGAACCGCGCGCTGTCGCCGTCCCGTTCGCGGGTCAGAATCTCGGAGGTCCACTCCTGTCGCGGCCCGACGCCGAACGGCCGGACCGACGTGACCGCGACCGATCCGGGCTCCATATATTCGGGATCCGGGTCGCCGTCGGGACCCGTCACCGACTCCAAGTGCATATTCATCCACGTCGGGGTAAGCGTGACGAGGCCGTCGATCTTCGAGTGAAACTCCCAGACGTCGGAAAGCGGTGCCGCGACGCGGACCGACCGCGTGTAGGTTGCCATACGACGACTTCGGGCCGCGAACGGAAAAACAGGTGTCTCCGACGACGGTCAGGGCGCGTAACAGACCCAGCCGGTCGGCGGGATCCAGAGTTTGACCCACGCGTCACTGTTGGTCGTCACGTCGCCGGCGTTGCCGCTGTAGTCGTTGAGCGTCTGGTTCGTCCAGGAAGTCGGGACCCACTTGGACTTCCAGCTACCGGTGCGGTTGAGACCGACCAGTAGGTTGCCCTCCCGCTCGAAGACGTAGAGGTCGCGACCCGAGTGTCGCGTCACGGCGGGGCCGCCGGCGAGGTTCTGCCGGATCCACAGCAGGTTGTTGATGTCGCCGTCGTTGACGCCGATACGGTGGCTGTACACTCGCGGGTACCCCTCGTAGGTGAGGATGTACGCGTAGGCCATCCGCTCGTACTGGGGCGGGCGGCTGTCGTGGTTGGAGACGAACGTCATCGCTCCGAAGGCGTTCTGGTCGACGTAGCCGCCGTTGTCCAGCGCCCGGAGGTCCCCGTCCTGGTTGAACGCGTCCTCCTTCATCGTGTAGTACAGCGGGTAGTCCGTCACGGACATCCCCGTCTGGGCGTAGCCGTCACAGACGGCGGGGTCGCCGTTGAGGACCTCGCCGACCTTGTAGAGGCCGTTGTCGTCGGCCCACTGGGTGGCGTAATCGGAGAAGAACCACTCCGGCATGTGCTTGGCGGCGTCGAAGCGGATGCCGTCGACGCCGAGGTCCGCGTACTTCTGGAGATAGTCCTGAAGCTGTCCCCGGACGTAACTGGACTCCTGTTTGAGGTCCGGCAGTCCCACGAGGTCACCGTCCTCGACGGACTCGGGGTCGCTGTAGTCTATCGCGCCCTCGTTGTGGAAGTCCCACTCGCTGAAGTACGGGAACGCGTCGTAGCCGACGCCCGCGGCCATGTGGTTCATCACCGCGTCGGCGATGACGTCCAGCCCCTGGTTGTGCGCCTCCTGTACCATCGACGCGTACTCGGCCTCGGTGCCGAACACGCTGTCGAAGCTCTTGTGATTGATCGGCTGATAACCGGCCGGGGTCTGCCACTTCTCGTCGTCGTACTCCCGGTCGGATTTCGAGAGCTTGCTCTTCTGGGCCGGCGGGACCTGTATCGAGTCGTAGCCGGCGTCTGCGATGGTCGAGAGGTCGCTCTCGATCTGTGTCCAGTCCGTGTGGTAGTACTGGTAGGCGGCGTTTGCACCCACTGCGGCCCCCGAACCGCTGAGTGCGCCTGCGCCGACCGCCGCTGTGCTTGCCGCACCGATGCCTTTCAGTATGCTCCGCCGGGAGAAGCGTTCACTTCCCCTGTTGTTCCCCGACATCGATTCACACGTTGGGAACCGGATACTAAAATCCGACGGAATAATACACCAATGTTCATTCAATATACCGGTTGTTCAGGATAAAGCGAGGGCTACGGGACGGACACTGTCGCCGGCGGGCGGTTTCCGGCCCGTAGCTACCGCGTCCCTCGCGTGTCCTCGTCCTGTCGAGAGAAGCGTCCGCTTCCCCCCGTGGATGTTCCCCGACATCCGTGAGCACGTATGGCATAGGGGAGTATAATAGTATTTTATATCGATATAACACTTCGCCCGGGTGCGTTGTCGATACCGGTTACAGATGGAAACAGTGGCGGTCGAGCGCTGACCGACGCGGCGCGCAGTCCGTCGCCAGTGCGTCGAGACTCCCTGCCCCCGCAGACGACGGACCGGCCCCGACCACAACTTACTTCTAACGGCTACGCGACGCTATTGCCAACCGTATTTGGAGTTGTACAACCGAGTTTGTCTAACGATGTCCCGAGAACTGCTATCGACTATCGACCGCGAGACGAGGACCGCCGACGGCTTGGGATTCCTCGGGAGGGCGGAATGACCGACCGCGGGCCCGGCGCCGACGAGATAACGCCCGCCGCGCCCGAGGCGTTCGGTCTCGCACAGGCGTGGTGGGGCGAGGTCGGTGTCTCCCAGTACACGCAGGCCCGTGCCGCGGGCGTCACCCCGACCACGGACCACAACCCGGTCCTGCTCAAGCCCCGTGGGGGCGGCCAGAGCCAGTTGGTCTTCGACGGCGAGGCGGTCGGTTCCGTCGGGACCGACGACTACTACGGCGACCACTGTGAGCGCGCCCACGAGACGGCCCGGTTTTCCGACGCCGAGATACTGCTCGTGGCCGATATCGAACGCGGCGGCGTTTTCGCCAGTATCTACGGTACGCTGGAACTCGTTCCCGGGGACGTCAGCGACCGAATCGTAGGCGTCGTCGTCTCGAAGTTCCGCGGCGACCGATTGCTACTCGACCCCGGCATCGAGACCATCGAGGCCGAGACGGGCGTCCCCGTCGTCGCCGTCCCCCGTACGACGACCCGGGACTGCCAGCCGAGGACAGTCTCGACCTGCCGGACCCGGACGCGGGCGGCCGCCGCCGAACTGGTCGCCCCGATACCGCTGTCCCCGGGGGACACGAGTGTTACTTCCCGGAACGCTTGAACAGGCGGGCGACCTACGGAAGGTATGGAAGACGGACCGCACCAGAATCAGTCACTCGTCACCGCCGGCGCGTCAATAGAGGACGCCGACGCGGCAGTCGTCCTCGTCCACGGCCGCGGGGCGACGGCACAGAGTATCGTCGCGATGGCCTCGGATCTCCCCGCGGAGCGGGTCGCTTACCTCGCGCCGCAGGCGCGCGCAACACGTGGTACCCCAACTCCTTCCTCCAACCGGTCGAGCAGAACGAACCCGGCCGCACCTCGGGGCTGGCGGCCGTCGACGCGGCCGTCGAACGGGCCACCGACGCGGGTATCCCGCTCGAATCGGTACTGGTCGGCGGCTTCTCCCAAGGCGCGTGTCTCGCCACGGAGTACGTCGCGCGGAACCCGCGGCGCTACGGCGGCCTCGTCGCCTTCAGCGGCGGCCTCATCGGCGAGACCATCGACCACGAGGACTACGAGGGCGACCTCGACGGGACGCCCGCCTTCTTCGGGTGTAGCGACGTCGACCCGCACATCCCCGAGGAACGAGTGCACGACTCCGCGGCGGTCATCGAAGCGCTCGGCGGGGACGTGACCAAGCGCCTCTACGAGGGGATGGGCCACGGCGTCAACGACGACGAGATGACGTTCTTCCGCGGGATGGTCGCCGACCTGACCGAGTGAGGTGTCGGCCGTTCCGCCGGCTCTCGGCGTCGAAACACACTGAAAATTCATATCTATCCGCAGATACTGTTCGAAGCCAGTTGTTTATCACGTAAGAGAGTAACAAACAAACAATGATAGAGGTTACCGTCGAACAGATGATGACTGAGGATCTGATCACGGTCGAACCCTCTCAGTCGCTGGCCGACGCAGGACAGACGATGACCGAGGCGGACATCAAGTCCGTCGTCGTGAGCGACGCTGCCGAGCGACCGACGGGGATACTCACCTCGACGGACTTCGTTCGGATGGCTGCCGAGGGGACCGAACCGAGCGAGCGAACCGTCGCGGGGGCTATGACGGAGGATATCGTCACGGCGACACCGGAGACGCCAGTCAGAGCGGCGGCCGACCTGATGATAGACAACACGATCAGCCATCTGCCGGTGGTCGACGACGACGGCCGGTTGGTCGGCATCGTCACGACGACGGACGTTTCGGCGTACGTCTCCAGAGCCGGCGAGCTCCCGAGACAGCAATAACAGCGGTCGGCGGTCCGCACGTTTCGACTCCGGCGAGTCGGAGGATACAATCGGGACGGCGACGAACGCCCGTCTATGAGCGAGACGGTCCAGTGCTGGCTGGTCGAGCGCGACTACGAGCACGAGAGTATGGTGAAACTGGTGTACGCGACGGTCGAGGGCGACCGCCACGTCACCCAGCAGCGTTCCAGCGCGCTCCTCCAGAAAAAGCCCGTCACGGCGGGCATCGAGGTCGACGGTGATCGGCTGGAGCCAGTGACCAACGAGGCCGACCGGGAGCGCTATGCCGCCGAGGCCCGGCGTGTCGCCGAGAACAACGACCCCGACGACCACCTGTGATTATCCCGACGCCGCCCCAACAGCCGATATGGCATCTGTTCCGTCGGTCGACGACGACCGGCTCGCGTCGCTGATCGACACCGTCGAGGCCCGCCCGTCGATGACGGTGACGGCCCCGGCGACCGACGAGGCCCTCGGCTCGGTCCCGCGGTGTACTGCCGCGGACGCGCGGGCCGCCGTCGAGTCGGCCCGCAAGGCACAGGGCGAGTGGGCGGACCGAGCGGTCGGCGACCGCGCCGCCGTCCTCGATACCGTCGGTGAGGCGGTGCTGGACCGACAGCGGTGGCTCGTCGACGTGTTGCAGGCTGAGACGGGAAAGGCCCGGGCCGACGCCTTCGAGGAAGTGCTCGACGTCGCCGCGAACGCCGACTACTACGCCCGGGAGGGTCCCGGCTTCCTCGCCAGCGAGCGCCGGTCGTCGATGCTCCCGATAGTGACGAAGGCCGTCGAGCACCGTCACCCGAAAGGCGTCGTCGCGTTGATCGTTCCGTGGAATTACCCCCTGACGCTGGTGCTCTCGGACGCGCTCCCGGCGATTCTGGCGGGCAACGCCGTAATCGTCAAGCCCGCCGAGGGGACGCCGTTCAGCGCGCTGGCCGCCGCCGACGTGCTGGCCGACACCGCGCTCCCGGCCGACTGTTTTCAGGTCGTCACCGGCGACGGGCCGGAGTTGGGACCGCCGCTGATCGAACACGCCGACGCCGTCGGGTTCACCGGGTCGACGGAGACGGGCCGGACCGTCGCCGAACAGGCCGGCCGGCACCTGACGGACGTGAGCCTCGAACTCGGCGGGAAAAACCCCGCCATTGTGCTGGCCGACGCGGACATCGACCGCGCGGCGGCGGGCGCTGTTGACGACGCCTTCGCCAACGCCGGGCAACTGTGCGTCTCCATCGAGCGGTTCTACGCCGAGGAGACGGTGTTCGAGGCGTTCCGCGACCGTTTCGTCTCGCGGACACGCCAGTTGACTCTCGGGGCCGATACCGATTGGGCGACGGACGTGGGGTCGCTGCAGTCGGCCGCGCAATTGGAGAAGGTCACCGCTCACGTCGAGGACGCTCTCGACCGCGGGGCGACGTTGCTGACCGGCGGGCGCGCCCGGCCCGATATCGGCCCGTTCGTCTTCGAACCGACGATACTGACCGACGTGCCCGACGACGCTCGCCTGACCGACGAGGAGACGTTTGGACCGGTGGTCCGTATCGAATCCGTCCCGGACGCCGAGGCGGCGCTGGAACGGGCCAACGACTCCCGGTACGGGCTGAACGCCACCGTCTGGAGCGGTGACCGCTCCCGCGGGGAGTCCCTCGCGGCTGACATCGAGTGCGGGACCGTCTCCGTCAACGACTCCTACCGGACGGTGTGGGCCTGTCTGGACGGTCCGATGGGCGGGATGGGCGACTCCGGTATCGGTCGCCGCCACGCCAGACAGGGCATCGAGAAGTACACCGAGGCCCAGACGGTGGCGACCCAGCGCGGCCCGCCGATGAAACACCCTGCCGTACCCCACCGGGTGTGGGCAGGCGCGGTGAGCGCGTTCCTGCGTGCCCGCCAGAGACTCCCGGGGTGGCTCCGATGAGCGTCTTCCTCACGGGCTTCCCGGGGTTTCTGGGTGCCGCGTTGGTCGAGCGTCTGACCGACCGCACCGACCGCATCGACTGTCTGGTCCAGCCGAAGTATCTCGATGCGGCCCGACGGCGGGCCGCCGACATCGCCGGCGGCGGCACGACTGTCGACTGTCACGCCGGCGACATCACCGAGCAGGACCTCGGGTTGGACGCCGAGACGTGGGCGGCGCTGACCGACCGGGTCGAGGAGGTGTTCCACCTCGCGGCGGTGTACGACCTCGGCGTTGACGCCGAACTCGCCGAGGCAGTCAACGTCGACGGCACCGACCACGTGCTGGGGTTCGCCCGCGCCTGCTCGCCCGACCGCTTCCAGTACGTCAGCACGTGCTACGTCAGCGGCCGCTACGACGGCGTCTTCGGCCCCGACGACCTCGACGTGGGTCAGTCCTTCACCAACCACTACGAGGCGACCAAGTTCCGCGCCGAGGAAGCCGTCCGGGCGGCGATGGCCGAGGGGCTCCCGACGACTATCTACCGCCCGGCAATCGTCGTCGGCGACAGCGAGACGGGCGAGACCGACAAGTTCGACGGCCCCTACAGCCTCGTCCGGATGCTCGACCGGCAGCCGAGGGTGGCTCTCGTCCCGCGGTTCCGCGGGTGGACCCGCCACGAACTCAACCTCGTCCCGCGGGAGTACGTCGTCGACGCCATCGCCCACCTGAGCGGCCTCGACCGCTCGGTCGACACGGTGTATCAGCTCTGTGACCCGAACCCGCCGACCGTCGCTGAGGCGACGCGGTCGTTCGCGGCCGCCTGCGACCGCCGGCCCGTTCCCGTGCCCACCTCCCAGCGACTCGTTCGACGCGCCCTCGACCTCCCGGGGATGGAGCGCCTGACGGGCGTCGATCCGGACACCGTCCCGTACTTCACGCACCCGACGCGGTACGTCTGCCCGAACGCGACGCGTGACCTCGCAGACACTGACATCTCGGTGCCGCCGCTGGGAACGTACGTCGACAGCCTCGTGGCCTACTGGCGGGACAACCCCGACGGCCGGATCGAGGCGATGGTCTGATCGGCGCGGACCGTGAGCTATTTGCAATATCGCTGAGACGCCCCGGACATGGCCGCCATCCAACTCGACGGCCTCACCAAGACGTACGGTGGGGGCGTCACGGCCCTCCAGAACGTCGACCTCACGGTAGAAGAGGGTGAAATATTCGGCTTCCTCGGCCCCAACGGCGCGGGGAAGTCGACGACGATCAACATCCTGCTGGACTTCGTCCGTCCCACGTCGGGCAGCGCCCGGGTGCTCGGGATGGACGCACAGGAGGACTCGCTGGAAGTCCGCCGCCGGACCGGCGTGCTTCCGGAGGGGTATCAGGTGTACGACCGACTGACCGGGAAACAGCACGTCCAGTTCGTCATCGAGTCCAAAGAGAGCGACGAGCAACCGGCGGATGTCCTCGAACGCGTCGGTCTGACCGACGCCGCCGAGCGCAAGGCCGGCGGGTACTCCAAGGGGATGCAACAGCGCCTGACGCTGGCGATGGCGCTGGTCGGCGACCCCGACCTGCTCATCCTCGACGAACCGTCGACGGGGCTGGACCCCGCTGGCGTCCGGGGCGTCCGCGAGACGGTGAAAAACGTCGCCGAGCAGGGGACGACCATCTTCTTCTCCAGCCACATCCTCCCGCAGGTCGAGGCGGTGTGTGACCGCGTCAGCATCCTCCGCAAGGGCGAGGTAGTCGCCGTCGACACGATGGAGGGACTCCGGGAGTCCGTCGGCGCGGACGGGTCGATGACCGTGTACGCCGAACCGCTGACGGACGAGCACGTCGCGGCCGCCGAACGCGTCCAGGGCGTCACTTCCGTAACGCACGAAGGAGACTCTCTGACGCTCTCGGTCGCCGACTACGCTAAATACGACGCGTTGAATGCCATCGCCGCGCAAGGCGCGACGATAACCGACTTCTCGACGACGGAAGCGTCGCTCGAGGAGCTGTTTATGTCCTACACGGAGGGATCACGATGAGTATCCTCGTCGTCGCGAAGAAGGACTTTCAGGACGCCATCCGGTCGAAGGTGTTCTGGGCCGTCTCGGCACTGTTCGCACTGCTCGTCGTCGGACTCGGGGCCGCCTACGCCAGTTTCGACCTCCTCAACGGCGGGGACCCGACGGGCGTCGGCCTCGCGCAGTTCCTCGCCAGCGGCATCACGCTGTTCGTCGCCGTGACGGCAATCGTCGTCTGTAACCGAGCGATAGCCGGCGAGCGCGAGTCGGGGTCGCTCCGGCTGTTGCTCTCGCTTCCCCACACCAGACTCGACGTCGTCGTCGGGAAACTGATCGGGCGGACAGCCGTTCTCGCGGTCCCGATACTCGGCTCGCTCGTCGTCGGGGCCGTCATCGGTGGCGCTATCGGCGGCGTCTTCGAACCGGTCCCCATCGTCGTCACGTTGGGCGTCGCGCTGTTGTTCGTGTTGACGTACGTCGGTATCTTCGTCGGCGTCTCCGCGCTCACCAAGTCCACGACGCTCGCTCTCGCCGCTGGCGTCGCGTACTTCCTCGTCTTCGAGGTGTTGTGGAACCTCGTCGGCACTATCGTCATTCTGGCGCTCAACGGCTTCGAGCCCTTGGGGGCCGGAACGCCCGACTGGTACTACGTGTTCCAGAACGTCCCGCCGAGTAACTCCTACAGCACCGTGTTCAACGCCGCTCTTGAGGCGACGACGGACGGGACGTACACGGCCGCACCGCCGGACACCTTCTACGGGACGCCGTGGATCGGACTCGTCATTATGGCGCTGTGGTTCGTCGTCCCCCTCGCCGTCGGCTACGCCCGCTTCAGCACGACCGACCTCTAGTCGTCCTCGTCGTCTTTCTCGCCGATCACGTCGCCGATAGCGACCGTCGCGTCGTTTGACTCCCCGAACCCGGCGCTGAGGATGCGCGTGAGCGCGTCCTCGACGGACTCGTCTATCTCCTCGTAGGCGTCTTCCTCCACCTCGACGACGAACCCGGTCGTGATGTTCGGGGCGGTGGGGAGAAAGAGCACGTCGCGGCCGTCAGGGGCGGTCTGGCCCGTCTTGAACGCCGTCATCCGCATCCCGTTCCACGTCTCGACTTTGACTGGGCTCTGGAGGTCGTCGGTGCCCGACAGCGCCGTCTCCACGGCCATCTTCGAGGCGTTGTAGACGACACGGAGTCCGGGCAAGCGGTTCATCACGTCGTCCAGTCCGTCCTCGATGAAGTTGCCCAGCGCCGTCCGCATCAGGTAGCCCACCGAGAACACGAGCAACACGAACACGACCAGCGTCAACAGCACGCGGACGAACGTGACGACGCGGGGCGTGACGTACGCCTCGGCGACGACGGAGGCGAGGAGCGCTTCCAGATCCGAGCCGATGAAATCGAGGAACGGGGCGGAGGCGACGATGCCGTAGAGGTACGCGAGGATGTACAGCGTGACGATGATGGGGAGGAGGACGATCAGCCCACTCGCAAAGTCGCGCTTCCAGGTCGACGACATTACGTTGACAAACCCGTCGCGGCCTATTGAGCCTTGCCGAACGACGACACGACCGCCCGCGCCGCGAACGCAGCGTTGCGCTTGCGTTCTTTGAGCCGCCGGTAGAAGTACGACAGCCACCGCTCGCCGTAGGGAGCGTACTGCCACACCTCCCGCTCGGCCGCCAACTCGGTCTGTGCGTCCTCGCGGACGCCCATCAGCATCTGTATCTCGTAGTCGGTGCCGTATTCGGCGTGGAGGTCGGCGGCCGCGTCGATCATCGCCGGGTCGTGGCTCCCGACCGCGATACCGCCGTCGTAGGTCCGGAACATCGTTTCCAGTCGGTCGCGGTAGGCCTCGTCTACCCGGTCGCGTCGGTGTAGGCGATTTCGGCAGGCGGGTCGTACGCCCCCTTGACGAGTCGGACCTTCCCCGGGACCGAAGCCAGTCGCTCGATATCGTCGGCGCTCCGCCGGAGGTTCGCCTGCAGGCAGACGCCGACGGTCCCGGGGTGGGCGCGGGCCTGTCGCTCGAAGGCGTCGAGCGTGTCCGCCGTCGTCGTGTGGTCCTCCATATCGATCCAGACGAAGACGCCGTTGGCGGCGGCGTGGTCGACGATGGACGCGAGCGTCGACTCGAACAGTTCGGGCGCGACGAACAGCCCCAGTTGCGAAGGCTTGACCGAGAGACACGCCCGCAGGTCCGTCGCGCCGATGTCCTCGATCAACTGGCAGTACGTGTCGGCGTCGCGTTCGACGGGCGGCCGCGAGTGGTAGTGTTCGCCGAGGAGGTTGACGATAGTGCCCACGTCGCGCTCGCCGAGTCGGCGTGCGTGTTCGAGAACGGCCGCCGCCGTCTCGCCGGCCACGAACTGCCGTGCGACTGGCGGTAACATACCACGACGTAGGGGGCGAGGTGACAAGAATCGTCCGGCGGAAACCCCCGACGATTAAGGCCGGGCCGCCGTATCGACGGCCGTTATGGGGCCTATCGAGACTGTCGTGGTGGCGTTCTGGGCGATGTTGCCCGCGTACGTACCGAACAACGCCGCAGTGTTGGCCGGCGGCGGCCGGCCCATCGACGCCGGCCGAATGTGGGGCGGCGCCGGGTGCTGGGC
>NZ_WPCA01000094.1 GCF_009741825.1 Halapricum sp. CBA1109 | reverse complement strand
GTCCGGCCGAGTGCGCCGACAGCTTCAGTTCCTTCGAGGACTCAATCCGGCAGGTTATGTCCTACGTCGACCGTGAGTACCTCTCGTCCGACGGCCGGTACTACGTCGAACCGACCCTCGCGGGGATGAACCAGAACTATGCGACCGACGACCGCTGGGCGAACAAGATAGCTGACATCTACAACCGCCTAGTCGCGACCCTCTAGGGACACGCACCGGCACAACCACTTTTTACTTCGTCGGGTAGCTTCGCGTCGCTCAGCTACCACTCCTCGCAAAACGATGGGAAAACGAACCTCGACGCTCGCTACCCTCGCGTCGAGTACTCCGAGAGGACCGCTACGCCTCCGCGTCCGCCACCGGCACGACGGCGATGTCCATCTCGATGCCTTCGACGTCCCACGTCTTGCGGTGGCCGTCCTCGACGGAGCCGAGCGTGTCGGCCCGAACCTCTTCTTTGATGAGCGCTTCGTGGTCGGCGATCAGGTCGGCGACCCGGTCGTCGGCGATGTCGAGGTCCACGCGGATGCGCTCCTCCAGTTCGAGGTCCAGATCCTTGCGCATCTCCTGGACGCGGCGGATCACCTCGCGGGCGTACCCCTCGCTCTCGATGTCCTCGGTGAGGGTCGTGTCGACGTAGACGACACCCTCGCCGTCGAGTGCCTCGAAGGCGGTCCCGGCCACGCCGTCGGGGAGTTGGCTGACGAACGACACCATCTCGTCGTCGAGGTCGACCTCGCGGCCGAGGGCGTCGGCGACGGCCGCCTCCAGAGCGTCGACTGACGGCTCCTCGATACGGGCGTCGTTACAGGCGTTCATCACCTCTTGGGCGTCCTGCCCGAAGGCGGGCCCGAGTTTGCTCATATCGGCCTCGGCGCTGTAGGCGAGTTCGCCCCAGTCTTGCTCGGTACCGAGCACCTCGACCGACCGGGCGTTGAGGCGGTCGGCGATGAGTGCCGCCCGGCGGGCGACGGTGTCGGGCAGGTCGCCCGAGTCGTCGCTGTCGACGTCGACCACGACGCGCTGGACCGGCCAGCGAAGCTTTCGCTCGGCCTGCTGGCGGGCGTTCGACCCCGCCTCCTCGACGGCACGGACGACCTCGATATCGGCTTCGAGCGCCGCGTCACGCCAGTCCTCGTCCGGTTGCGGGTAGTCACACATATGGACCGTCGGGTGGCCGGCGTCGCCGGTCAGGTGCCCGTATATCTCCTCGCTGATGAACGGCGCGTAGGGGGCCAGCAGGGCGACCACGTCCTCCAAGACGCGGTACAGCGTCGCGTAGGCCGCCTGTTTCGACGCGCTGTCTTCCTCTTCCCACATCCGCTCCCGAACTTCCTGAATGTAGAACCGCGAGACGTCCTCGACGACGAACGAAAGCAGGGCGTTCAGGCCCTTCTCGTGTTCGAACTCGTCGAAGGCGGCCTGCATCTCGGCCTCGACGGTCTGGAGGCGGCTGAGTAGCCACTCGTCGATGAGTTCGAGGTCCTCGTCGACGCTCTCGACGGTGGTCGCCTCTGGATTGAATCCGTCAGCGCGCATATACGGCAGCGGGAACCGGAAGACGTTCCAGAGGATGTTCAAGCGGCGCTGCATCTCCTCGGTCTCGTCCCACGAGAAGCGCATATCCTCGCCCTGTGCCGTGACCGACAGCAGGAACAACCGCATCGGGTCCCGACCGTACTCCTCGATGACCTCGTGGGGGTCGACGAGGACGCCCTTGGATTTGGACATCCCGCGGCCGTCGGGCATATTGGCGTAGCCGTGCATCAGCACCTGCTCGTAGGGAATCTCGCCGACGGCGGCCCCGCCCATCCCGAGTTGGGACCAGAACCACCCGCGGGTCTGGTCGTGGGCCTCGATGATGAGGTCGGCGGGCCACAGGCGGTCGTAGGCCTCGTTCTGCTCGGGGTAGTCCAGCGTCCCCCACGTCGCCACCGAGGAGTCGAGCCACACGTCGAAGACGTCGCCGACGCGTTCGTAGGTTCGACCGTCCTCCGCGGCGTCCGCCGCGTCGGTGCGGTCCTCGGTGATAGTGAGGTCGTCGACGGTGTCCTTGTGGATGTCGACCGTCTCGGGGTCGATATCCTGATCGACCCGGTCGGCCAGTTCCTCGCGGTCGCCGATCACGATGGCCTCGTCCATCGACCCGTTCCAGTCTTCGGGGATCCAGATCGGGATGGGGATGCCCCAGTAGCGCTGGCGGGAGACGTTCCAGTCGGGGGCCTCCTCGACGAAGTCCTCGAAGCGGTTGTCCCGTGCCCACTGTGGGTACCACTCGCTGTCGTCGATCAGATCCAGCAGTTCGTCTTTGATGTCGGTGATGGTGATGAACCACTGGTCGGTGACGATGCGGACGATATCTGTGTCACAGCGCCAGCACTGCCCCTCGCGGACGGTGTGACCCGTCTCGTGGGCCAGCATACGGCCCTTCGCTTCGAGGTCGGCGATGACCTCGTCGTTGGCGTCCCGGACGAAGGTGCCCTCGTACTTGCCGGCCGACGCCTCGTAGACGCCGTCGGGACCGACCGGACAGAATATCTCCAGTCCCAACTCCTGGCCGCGTTCGAAGTCCTCCTCACCGTGGCCCGGCGCGGAGTGGACCAAGCCCGTACGGTCGGCCTCGACGTAGTCGGCGGTGTAGACCTGCCCGCTCCCCTCGGCGCTGGCGTGGTCGGGCACCTCCTCGGCCAGCGGATGGTCGTACTCCCACCCGACGAGGTCCTCGCCGGTCAGTTCCTCGACGACCTCGTAGTCGTCGTAGCGGCCGGCCTTCAGTACGTCCTCGACACAGGCCTCGGCGACGTAGAGCCGTTCGGTCTCGCCGTCCTTGGTCGCGTCCACGCCGACGTACCCGAGATCGCCGTCGGCCGCGACGAAGGTGTTGGCGACGATGGTCCACGGCGTCGTCGTCCAGATGACGAGGTTCCCCTCCCGCTCGCTGAGCGGGAACTTCACGTAGATGGAGGGCTTGCCCACGTCGTGGTACTCGACCTCGTTGTTGGCGATAGCGGTCTCACACCGAGGACACTGGTTGATCGAGCGCATCCCCTGCTCGACGAGGCCGCGCTCGTGGGCGTTTTTGAACCCCCACCACGCGGCTTCCATATACTCGGGGTCGACCGTCTTGTAGGGGTCGTCCCAGTCCATCCAGACGCCGAAGTCTTGGAAGTCGCTCTGGAGGCCCTCAAGTTGCTCGTCGGCGAAGGCTTTGCACTCCTCGATGAAGTTCTCCTCGCCGAACTCCTCGATGTCTTTTTTGTTCTCGAAGTCGAGTCGCTCCTCGACTTTCGTCTCGATGGGGAGGCCGTGCATGTCGTAGCCGGGCCGGTCGGTGACGTTGTAGCCCGACATCCGCAGATACCGGATGTAGATGTCCTTCAGCGTCTTGTTCCACGTCGTCCCCATGTGGGCGGCCCCCGAAGTGTACGGCGGGCCGTCGACGAAGAAGAAGTCCTCGCCGTCCTCGCGGTGCTGCACTGTCTGCTCGTAGGCGTCGACTGCCTCCCAGTAGTCGAACACCCGGTCCTCGACGGACGCGGGGTCGTACTGGTCGTCGACGTCGGCGAAGCGGTCCATACTCGGTCTGTCCGGCCCGACCAATAAAGGACAATCGGTTGTGTGGCACGCTGTGACTGGCGAGCGGTCGAGCGGGCCCGACGGTCAGGCGTCTCGGAGCGCCGGAAGCGCCCGGTCCCGGGCGACCATCGCGCCAGCGTACAGCGCCAGCGCCCCCCATAAACACCATCCAGACACCGACGACCTGATCGCCCGCGGCGAGCGTCCGGACGGCGGTCAGTTCCGCGGTGAGGCCGGTGATAGCCAGCGCGCCGGCGACGAGAGTGTAGAGCAGTTCCGGTAGTACGTCGAGTAACGAGTCGAACATACGTGTACGGCGACGCCAGTCGAATATGACTCTTTCTGTCGAGCGGCGAGCGTCACATTATTGTGGACCGGCGAGCGTCCACGAAACTATGGGACGATACGGAGATATCGACTACCCGACCGTCACCCGCCGAGGGTTCGCGCTCGGTGTGGCACTGCTCGTCGTCGGCATACTGGGCCACGTCCTCGGTCCTGTGCTGTTCGGCCCGCTCCCGGAGTGGGAGCGAACCCTCTTTCTCGATATGGAG
The DNA here is from genome assembly GCF_009741825.1 of Halapricum sp. CBA1109. Lineage (GTDB taxonomy): Archaea > Halobacteriota > Halobacteria > Halobacteriales > Haloarculaceae > Halapricum. Next base: position 6,795 of record NZ_WPCA01000094.1, on the reverse strand, counting down.
ATAGTCGGCGTCCTCCTCGGACTGCTCACCCCGCTCGTGTTCGGCATCGTGTTGCCCCTGACGGAGTGAAGTCGGTTCGCGGGGGCTACCGCCCGAACGAAAGCGAGTCGACGCCGCCCGACCGCTCGGGCACCGCGGACGACCGTCTGCTCGTCGGCATCGGGCCCCGCTCGGGGCCGATAAGCCGGTCCTCGACGGGCGCGGGGAGAGTACGAGAACTCAGACTGCTTCGGGATCGATACGCTCGACGAGACCGTCGAAGTCGTCGTCGAAGCTCAACACCGCATCGATCTCGTGGCGGTCACAGAGGGCGATAGTACTCGCATCGGTGAAACTCAGACGCTGATCGTCGTACCGTTCGAACACCTCAATCGTCGATTCGAACACGGGCGCGGTGACGTACAGCAGCTCGTACAGCGCGGGATAGTCGCCGACACCCCGGATTCGGTCGCCAAGGCGTGTCGCTGTCCCGACTGAACCGCTCCGTTTCAGTGTCAGCGTGACTGCCTCGTCGTAGATGTAGTCACTAACGTACGGCATCCCGTACTCGCCGTCGTACAGCGCATCGAGCGCCCGCACTGCCGCGTCGTGTCGGGAGGCGTCGGTGTCGTGCTCGGCGTACAGGACACCGGTATCGACGACGACAGTCATCCGTAGAGTATGTCGTCGATATCGTCTTCGTCGGTCTCGACACCGGAACTGAACTGCCCCGCCCGCATCGCCGCTTTCTCGTCGTCGGACAGGGGGACTGCCGAGTCACGAAACGAGTCGACGACCGCCGCTTTCGATTCGTAGGCGTCGTCGATGAGACGCGAGAGCAGTTCCTGCTGAGTGACGCGCTCACCGGTTTTGAGCCGGATCTCGGCCTGTAGCTCTTCGAGCCGGTCCTTCGCGTCCTCGTCGACTTTCACCGCCGTGGCCATACCGGACGTAGAGAGTACAACTCAATAAAGGTCGCTACTAGCAACCAGCGTCGAACACTGACCGAACGCCCTGCCCCGATAGCACACCGTCGCCGATTCCGGATTTTCCTGCACAGCGCGGTGGCGGCCCCGCTGAGAGAGTTGCTACCGACCGAACGAAAGCGAGTCGACGCCGCCCGACCGCTCGGGCACCGCGCGGACGACCAGATAGACGAAGGGCGTATCGACCAGCGCGATCAGCAGTTTCAGGACGTACTGCCCGACCATCAGCGAGAGGACGACCGACAGCGGCAGGCCCTGAAACAGCAGGAAGGCGACGGTGACGAAGATGACAGTGTCGATGAGTTGGCTGGAGGCCGTCGAGGCGACGTTACGGAGCCACAGCGCGTCCCCGTCGGTCGCCTCCCGGAGGCGGTGGAAGACGAGGACGTCCCAGTTTTGGCTGACGATATACGCCAGCAGGCTCCCGGCGACGACGCCCGTCGAGGGGCCCAGCACGGACGCGAACTGGGACTGCTCGATACCGGAGTTCGGCAGGATGGGCGCGGCGATAGTGCTCCACACCAGCGCTAGCAGGACGAAGTTCATCAGGAAGCCGACGTTGACCATCACTTGGGCGGCCCGGCGGCCGTACAGTTCGGCGTAGCAGTCAGAGGCGAAGAACGTCAGCGCGTACGCCAGCGCCGCGCCGGGCAGTATCAGCGTGTCGCCGGCGACCGGAAACGCGAACGGGATGTCGAACGCCAGCACCTTCGCGGCGGTGACCTGTGCGGTGACCAGCGCGGTGACGAACAGCGCCAACAGCCCTACCTGCGGCACCGCGAGCGTGGACTCACTCCGACTCATCGTCGAGTCTGTCGTGGCGGGCGTCTATCTCGTCGAGCGTGTCCAGTGTCTTCCTGATCGAGGCGCGGATGGCCTCGCTGCGGTTGACGAACTTCCCGTCCTCGCCGACGTGTCGGTCGAGGTCCGTCAGGAGCTCGGCAGGGACCTCGACGCTTATTTTGGGCATACCGCGTGTTGTCGGCAGGATGGCAAAAGTGGTCCGATCAGTCCGCGGGTTCGGTCTCGGTCGCCTTCTCGCGGCGGCCGCCGAGAGTCAGCAACCAGAGGGCGGCCAGTCCGCCGAGGAACGACAGCGCGATCGGGATGGCCAACACGAACATCGTGAACACGCCCTTCGGGGAGATGAGCGCCGAGAACGCGAAGACGGTGATGACGACCTCCCGCCAGCGGCTCCACATCGCCTCGAAACTGAGCAGGCCGCCGTAGTAGAACAGGAACATCGTCACCGGAATCTCCGCCAGTAGGCCGATGCCGACGGTCGTGTAGACGATGAGCCAGCCGTAGTATTTGATCCGGTAGGCGATGACCATGTTCGCGCCGATGGTGTCCTGTGCGAGCCACGAGATGACCCCCGGGGCGACGTAGGCGTACCCGAGGACGCTGCCGAGGAGGACGCCGCCGACCAGCGTCCCGCCCCACAGCCCGAGGATCCGCCGGTCGCCAGTGACGCCGGCACGCTCTTTCAGCGCCGGCCACGCGTAGTACAGCACCAGCGGCGCGGTGACGACGATGGCCACCAGCAGCGAGAACTTGATCATGAAGATCAGGTGCTCGACGGGGTGGAGCGCGACGGGGTTGACGTCGCCGGGGTTCATCCCAGCCGGGAGCCGCGTCAGGAAGTCCTCCTGGATGATCTTCAGGCCGCCGCGGTAGAGCGCGACGAAGACGAGCGCCAGCGTCGCCATAAACACCGCGGCGATGCGGAAGCTCTTGGCGGTCAGCGACTCCAGGATGAACGAGAGGTCGTAGTAGTAGCCGCCGATATCCTCCTCGGTGGTGTCGTCGTCGGTGAACGCGTCGACGACGCCGGTCGTCGTCTCGGTGACGACCCCGGGGTCGCCGCCGTCGTCGTCGGGCGAGGGGCCGGCCTCCGGCGGGCGTTCGGTCTCGGCCGCGTCGGCAGGCGTGTGCGGCACGTCGTCGTCCGCCGGGTCTGGGGCGGGCCCCGCCTGCCCCTGGTCGCGGGCGTGAGGCGGGACCTCCGAACCGTCGCCGGCGTCCGGGGCCGGCGGCGGTCCGCCGGTGCCGGGCGGCCCGGTGTCGTCCTCCTCCTCGGCGTCCTGCTCCCGTTGTTCCTCGACCTCGTCGAAGCGGTCGAGGATGGCCTCGGCCTTCTCGGAGTCGTTGTCGTCGATGGCGTCGGAGGCGAGCGAGAGCGCCTCGTCCTCGGTCATATCCTCGAAGGCTTCGATGGGGGCCGCCCGGACGCCGCCGGCGGTGAGTTCGCCGATATCGATGTCCTCGGGGTCGCCGGCGCTGGCCGGTTCGTACCGCATCCCGCCCATATCGTCGAGTTCCCGGGAGACGTACCAGTAGAGGACGGCGACGGCGGCGGCGAGGCCGACGAACACGCCGAGGGCGGCGGCAGCGACCTGATCGCTCGTCCCGACGGCGCTCCCGAGCGAGGGGAGCGTCGGCCAGAACGACCCCGGCAGCGCGGCCAGCACGTCGTTGGTCAGCGGGATGCCGCCGGCCGTGAAGAAGGCGTAGACGGCGAGGAAGGCGAGGACGCCACAGCCGGCGGCGACGTTCCAGTGCTCGCGCGCTATCTGTCCGAACGCCAGCCGTTCGTTGCTCCGTTTGATCGTGACGACGAACTTCGTGAACTGGAGGCTGATCGCGTAGAGGACGACCAGCGGCGTCGCCCACATAAGCTGGGTGATCGGGTCCGGGGGCGTGAACAGCGCCCCGCCGGCGTAGAGGCCGAGGACGGCGTACTTCCACTTGTCCCGGAACGTCTCGTAGGGGACGATTTCGGCGTAGGCGAGGCTGCTCATCACCAGCGGCAACTGGGCGGCGATACCGAACGACAGCGAGAGCAGGGCGGTGAACTCGACCCACTTGGTGATCTGGTAGGTCGGCCGGAAGCCGGCGCTCTCGGCCGTGTTCGCCAGGAACTCGAACATAATGGGCAGAAAGAGCGTGTAGGCGTAGCCGATGCCGAGGGTAAAGAGCGTGAGCGTCCCGAGAGCGAAGCCGGCGACCTTCCACTTCGAGATGGGTGTGTCTGGGAGCACCCCGCGCTCGCGGAGGGCGTCCCGGGAGAGGTACAACAGCACGGGGATAGCGAGGAAGATGCCGACGATGATCCCGATTTTCGCCTGTAAGAGGATCACCTCGAAGGGGTTTGTCGTGACGACCTTGGCATTGGTCGCACCCGTCTCGACGAGGTCCGCCCGGAGGATGTCCCAGACCCACCGACGGAGGACCATAATGGTCCCGACGAGGCCGATGACGAAGACGATGAACACCTTCTGGAGATGCTTCTGGACCGAGCGGAGCATCGTCCCGGCGGCCTCGCGGCCGCTTGCGACCGCGCGCTTGGTGTCGTCGTCGATAGCGCTGGACATCGCTGTTCGCCACCACTTACCGGGTCGCTGTTATCAATTTATTCCTTCGTCGTGCGCGAGCGGGTGGGGAGAAAAGAAAGTTTACAACAGGTGAGAGCCAACCCGGGGCTACGATGGGCGAAAGCGAGACCGGTAGCTCCGAGATTCCGGGCGAGGAGCCGCCGGCCCCCGCAGAGCCGTATGACCCCGAACTCGACGGCCCGCCCGACGACGAGGAGCTACCGCTGACCCAGCACATAGAGGAGATGGTCAGCCGGTTGCTCGTCGTCCTCGCAGTGATCGCTGTCGTCAGCGGCATCGTCTTCCCGTTCGCGGAGGACATCATCACGTTCCTGTGGTTCTCGTTTCTGCCCGGCAACGGGTCGGCCTGCCCGACGACGGCCTCCGGCGCGGCCTGCCCCCGGGTGTACCATCCGCTCGGGCTCATCCTCGCCCGCCTGAAGGTCGCCTCGCTGGCGGGCTTCGTCATCGGCCTCCCGGTGCTGGTCTACGAGAGCTACCTGTTCATGCGCCCCGGGCTGTACCCCCGCGAGCGCCGCTACTACCTCGCGTCCGTCCCGACGAGCCTCGTCCTCGCCGGCGTCGGCATCTTCTTCGCGTACTTCCTCGTGCTGCCGGCCATCTTCACGTACTTCCTGTACTACTCCGAGAGCGCCGCCGAGATCGCGCTCAGCCTGAGCGAGACGTTCGACCTGATGGTCATTATGCTCGGCCTGTTCGCGGTCATCTTCCAGATCCCGCTGTTCATCATGCTGGCGATCATGATGGGCGTGACCACCCGACGGTGGCTCGTCGACCGCCGGCTGTACTTCTGGGCCGGGTTCGCCGGCATCGCGTTCCTGTTTAACCCCGACCCGACCGGGATGGCCCCCTTCGTCGTCACGGCGACGATGATCGGGCTGTTCGAGGGGACGCTGCTGTTGTTGAAGTGGACCGGCCAATCCACGACAGCGCCGTCCGCGGAGGCGACCGCCCGCTGGCGGCCCATCGCGTGGGGGCTGTTCGCAGTGGTCGGCTACCTCGTCAGCAACCTCCCGACAGTCGGGACCTACTACGGCGTAATCCCGGCGGCGGTGACGGACCTGCTGGCGCAGGTCGGCGTCCTCGCGTACCTGCCGATCATCGTCACCGGCGTACTCGTCGGCCTCTACGAGTGGACGATATACTTCCTCCGTGAGGCCAGACGCGCCCCGCGGCTCAAAGCCCTGCTGCGGCAGTACCGCCGCCGGGTGTGGGTCGGGTCGCTGATCGTCGGCTACTTCGCCAACCCCGAACCCCCCCTGATCGACATCGCCAGTCAGGTCGAACTCGCGCCGCTGGCGACGGTCGCCGTCGTGGTCGGTCTGGTCGCGCTGTTCGAGGGGACGATGCTCGTCTGGCGGCGACTCGGCAGTAGCGAAGACGAAGAGTTCAGACCCTGAGGGCGGTCGTCGCGCCGCCACCGAGCGTTAGTTCGACGGATACTCCGCGTCCAGCAGCTCCTCCTCGGTCGACTCCTCCTCGGGGCTGACGCTCCCGGTCCGGTAGCCGTGGAGATCGAGCGTCACGTGGTCGAACCCACAATCCGCGATGTGTTCGCGGGCCGCCCGAATAAAGTCGGGATCTAACGCCACGTCCAGTTCGTCCTCGCCCACTTCGATACGGGCGAGGCCGTCGTGGTCCCGGACGCGGAACTGCTCGAACCCCCACGTCCGCAGGAGGCGTTCGGCCTTCTCGATGCGGGAGAGGCGGTCCTCGGTGACCTCCAACCCCGTCGGGATGCGCGAGGAGAGACACGCCATCGAGGGCTTGTCGGCGACCGAGAGGTCGTAGTGGCGGGCGATGGCCCGCACCTCGTCTTTGGTGATGTCGTTGGACAGAAGCGGGGAGTAGGCGTCCAGTTCATCGACGGCCCGGAGGCCGGGGCGGTGGCCCTCGCCGGGGTCGTCGGCGTTGGTGCCGTCACAGACGGTGTCGATGCCGAACTCGCGGGCGCGGTCGAACATCGCAGAGAGCCGCATCGACCGGCAGTGATAGCAGCGCTCGTCGTCGTTCGTGACGAACGCCTCGCTGTCCAACTCGGAGAAGGTCGTCTCCTCGTGGCGAATCCCTATCTCCTCGGCCACGCGCCGGGCGTCGTCCAGTTCCTCGGCGGGAAGCGTCTCGCTGCGGGCGGTACAGGCGACGGCGTCGTCGCCGAGGGCGTCGTGAGCGATGGCGGCGACGACCGAGGAGTCGACACCGCCGGAGAAAGCGATCAGGACGCCGTCACGGTCGGCCAGATCGGCGCGGGCGGCGTCGAGTTTGGCCGTCGTCGTGGCGTCGAGGTCCGCGGACATACACCCCCGTTTCGCGTGGAGGCGCAAAAGCGGCCTGCATCGCGGCTCAGTCCGATTGCGGACTGTTCGGGTTCGCGTAGTGCCAGAGCACGCGCGGGACGAGGACGACGAACGGGGCCGCGAACGCGGCGACGACGA
>NZ_WPCA01000065.1 GCF_009741825.1 Halapricum sp. CBA1109 | reverse complement strand
AAAACTCCCTGCTGGCTCACTTCGTTCGCCAGCAGTGCTCGTGCTTGGTGTCACCGCTACCGCGCCGCACCGCTACCGCGTCCGCCGCATCGCTTACGTACCGCTCACCGACACCGACACCAACGTTGTCGTCGGCTGTCTCACGCCGGTAGTGTGCGCTCCCCCGACAGTATGAATTAAGTGCATCGACGGTAACGGAACAGGAAAACGGATGGACGCGAACCGTCGGCAGATGCTCGTGGTGAGTGGGGCACTGGCGGCCGGGCTCGCGGGCTGTAGTTATCTCCCGTTCGGTGGCGGAGTACCCTACGGGTCCGTGTCGCTGCCCGGGAGTGAGCCGCCGCGATTCCGGCAGTGGGTCCCCAGCGAATCGGCGTTCGAGCCACACGTCGACGCCGAACAGTCAGGCCGGATACGGTACAAGCGACCGGGAGTCGGAAATCGCTCGGTCGGTCGGCCGTTCCGGATCAACGATACCGCGCTGGCCTCCGATATGGAACACGTCGGTATCGGGTACACGGAGTACGACGCAGTGGTACACAACGGGAGTGCCATCGTCGGCCTGACATCCGTCGACCGGGAGTCGGTCGCGTCGGCGCTGGAGCCGACCGGATACGAACGCACGGACACCCACCGCGGATACGACCGCTACACCCGGTCGGACAAGCCGCGTGCGCTCGCCGTCGGAGACGAGGCCATCGTCGCCGCGAGGGCGGACGGCACCGAACCGCGAGAGTTGGCCGTTGGACGCGTCACGACGACCATCGACGCCAAAGCGGGGCGCGTCGAGCGGCGTCACGAGAGCGACGACGACTTCCGGGTACTCACCGAGATGACCGGCGGTCGGCCGTCGGTCCGGACCAGTCTCCCCCTCACGGGACTTGGAGAACCGTCCCACTCGGCGCTGTCACACGCCTTCGATGAGGACAACGTGTACGTCGTCGTCGATCACGTCTACGCCTCGGCCGCCGACCGGCCGGACGAGTCGACAGTCCGAGACGCGTTGGCGGACACCTTCGACGGCCCGGCGCTGTTGCTCCCGTCCGAGCCCGACGCGGTCGACATCGAGACCGACGGCCGGACGCTGAGCATCCGGATACGACAGGGGGTCGAGTCGTACCTCGAACGGGTCTGGGCGGAACGGCCACCGCTCGTGACGTTCGGCGTCGAGTTCGACGGCGACCGGGTGACGTTCACCCACGAGGCGGGCGAGCCCATCCCGGCCTCCCGGTTGGGAATCCGACCCGAGTACGGCTTCGACGGCGGCGACCCGTTCGAGGGCGGCGGTACGTTCGAACCCGGGGACAGCGTCACCCTCACTCTCACCGACGACGCCGACGAGTCGTACATCGTCAGCTGGCAATCGGCGGGCGAGACTCACCACTCGCTGTTCGAGTACCACCTCGGCGCTCGGGACGAGAACAAAACGTCGGCGAGAAGGTGATGGCTCACTTCGTTCGCCAGCAGTACTCGTACTGAGCTCCCCGCTACCGCACCGCGACCGCCTTATTCTAGTTCCAAGTCACGCACCGCAACGCACTCCTCGCCCTCGGTGACCGCGCCGATAATCCGCGCGTCCTCGCTCTCTTCGACCAATGCCTCGGCGTCCGTGGCCGGGAGCGCCGCCACGAACCCCCTCCCGCAACCACTTTTTACGTCGTCGGGTGCGCTCACTACGTTCGCGCACCACTCCTCGTAAAAACGTGGGGAAAAAGGCTGCTGGCTCACTTCGTTCGCCAGCAGTACTCGTACTGAGCGTCGCCGCTACCGCACCGCGACCGCCTTATTCTAGTTCCAAGTCACGCACCGCGACGCACTCCTCCCCCTCGGTGACTGCGCCGATGATCCGCGCGTCCTCGCTCTCCTCGACGACCGCCTCAGCGTCCGCGTCCGGGAGCGCCGCCACGAACCCCCTCCCGCAACCACTTTTTACGTCGTCGGGTGCGCTCACTACGTTCGCGCACCGCTCCTCGTAAAAACGTGGGGAAAAACATCTGCTGGCTCACTTCGTTCGCCAGCAGTACTCGTACTGATCGTCGCCGCTACCGCACCGCGGCTCCCTTATTCGAGTTCCAAGTCACGCACCGCAACGCACTCCTCGCCATCGGTGACCGCGCCGATGATCCGCGCGTCCTCGCTCTCCTCGACGACCGCCTCGGCGTCCGTGGCCGGGAGCGCCGCCACGAATCCGGTACCCATATTGAACGTCCGATGCATCTCCTCGTCGTCGACGGAGCCCTCCTGCTGGACGAACTCGAAGACCGGTTGGGCGTCGAATGGGTCGGATATCTCGTACCGATGTGCGCCCATCCGGGTGAGGTTGGTCCACCCGCCGCCGGTGACGTGGGCCGCGGCGTGGGTCTCGTGCTCCCGAAGCGGACCCAGTACGTCGGTGTAGATTCGGGTCGGCGTCAACAGTTCTTCCGCGATAGAGTTGTTCGGGTTCGGCGGGAACGGGTCGGTGTACTCGTAGTCGCGGGTGACCGCCTCGCGGGCCAGCGTCAGGCCGTTTGAGTGGATGCCCGAGGAGGGCCATCCGACGATGGCGTCGCCGGGTTCGGCCTCGCCGGGGAAGACGGCGTCTTTCGGCGCGAGGCGGCGCAGGTCCCCGCGATGTCCAGTCCCTTGATCACGTCGGGCATCACGGCCGTCTCGCCGCCGACGAGGGCGACGCCGGCCCGTTTTGCGCCCTCGTGGAGGCCGGCACCGATCTGTTCTGAGGTCGCCTCGGACGGCGCCTCGACGGCGAGGTAGTCGACGAACGCGACCGGTTCGACGCCAGCGGCGACGAGGTCGTTGACGTTCATCGCCATACAGTCGATACCGACCGTCGAGTAGTCCTCGACCGCCTCGGCGACCAGCAGTTTCGTCCCGACGCCGTCGGTCGCCAGCGCGAGGTACTGCTCCCCGATGTCGACCAGCCCGGCGTAGTCGCCCTCGAACTCGCCGGCAGCACCGATCAGCGCCGCCGTCGCCGCCTCGCTGGCGTCGATGTCGACGCCCGCCTCGGCGTACGTTAGCTCCTCGTCCTCACTCATACGTCGAGTGGCGACCGGACCGGGCAAAAGCACACCGTTTCTGCCGGGCGAGCGAGTCGACCGAGTGCCGAGGACGGAGGGGGAGCTTTTCGTTGCTGCCGCCCGAACGAACTGGTATGGGAGACGACGGCGAAGAGATGTCGACCAAAGCGATGGCGGAGTTTCTCGACCAGCAAGGGGACGGTGTCCTCTCGTTCGGCGGGAACAACCCCTATTCGATTCCGATGGCGTTCGGATACGATCCGACGGACCATCGATGTATCTTCCAGTTCGTCTTCGCTGACGAGAGTCGAAAACGCGACTTGCTGGAGAGCAACGGCAGGGCGAGGCTCGTCACGTACGATTGGAGCGACCCGGACGACTGGACGAGCGTCGTCGTCGAGGGAGGCCTCACACCCATCGGAGACGATATCTCCGAGGAGGCGACCGCAGCCGGGGTGTTCGGGCCGCGCGCGACGGCGGTTCCACTGTCCGCGTTCGACGAGTCGACGGCGGCGCTGGAGCCGGAGTGGTACGAGCTCCGAATCGAGGAGATGACCGGCCGCAGCGCCGAGTCGTCTACGTGAGGGCGGCCCGACGGATCACCGGAGAGGGTGTGTCCAGTGCTCAGACGGACAGTCCGACCACGCCGCCGAACAACAGGAGGGCAGCGAGGCCGATTATCGGGACTGCCGTCGCGACGAACACCGGCTTGCTCCAGCGCAGGACCTTCTTCCCGTCCAGCGGCCCGAACGGGATCATATTGAACGCCGCGAGGATAGCGTTGATCAACAGCCCCAGCGCACCGATCTGTGCGACGATACCGCCGCCGAGGAAGTAAAGCGGCGCGAACGCCACCAGCAGGGCGACGTTGACAGCGGGACCGGCGAGGGCGATGAGTCCCTGCTCGCGTTCGGTGACGAACCCGCGGTGGTAGACCGCGCCGGGCGCGGCAAAGAGGAACCCGATTACGGCGCTCATCACCGCGAGAAAGAGCATACTGTAGTCGGCTTTGAACGCCGCGACCTGCCCGTAGTGGACGGCGACGACCTTGTGGGCCAGTTCGTGCAACAGGAACCCGACGCCGGCGGTCAGCGAACTGACGACGAGGCCGACGACCAGAGCACTCACCGCCGCACCGGAGGGCGCACCGCTCGCCAGCGCCCGGAACGGTCCACGGAAGAAGAATATCGTGAACGCGACGCTGAGGACCGCCCACGCGATCAGGAGGTCCGTGATCTCGGATTGGCTGAACGTGAGATTCATGGGAGCAGCCCCAACAAGAGGTCCAGCCCGTTCTCCGCGCCTTGGAGCATCAGACGGACTATCTCGCCGGTGCCGCCGATTTCGGCGAACAACGCCGGCGCGACGACGCCGATAAACAGGAAGCTAGCGATCATACTCCCGACGTTAGTCAGCGCGACGATGGCGATGAGCCTGAACAGCGGAACCTCGGTCAACCGCCGGTAGATGTCGGCGATGGGCGCCGACTCGTCGCTGATTATCTCGTTGAGCGTGCTGATGTCGCCGATGTTGACGTCGATGTACCGGAGTTCGACGTAGCCCGCGAACCACCCCGGCGCGAGCAGGGGGTTGACGCTCGTCAGCCACGCGATGCCGCCGCCGACCAGCGCCGACGGCCAGTGTGCGCCCCCAAGTTTCGCCAGCGCCGCCGCGATGACGCCGTTGACGAGGAACCACGCCGCGAACAGACGGATCAGGAACGCCTCCTGTGCCCCGCCGAGGACGAGCAACACGAAAAAGGCGCCGAACCCGAGCGTGAACAGGTAGCCGAACAACTTGTACACCGAGAACCGGCTCCCCGAGATGCGTCCCGTCAGCGAGGACTGCGGCGGGAGCGTCCCGGGGTCGTCGAGGTAGGCCTGGATGCCCGCGCGGTGGCCCGCACCGACGACGGCCACCACGTCGTAGCCGGCCTCCCGGAGCGCGACCAGCCGATAGGCGATGTAGGCGTCTCGCTCGTCGATCAGCGCCTCGGCGCCGCCGGGCGAGAACTGCCGGAACTCCTCCATCATCGCCGTCACCACGTCGGTGTCGGTGAGGTTCTCCAAGTCGAACTCCTCGCCGTCGCCGTCGGTCTCGACGCCGACCAGCCGTTGGAACCCGAGCGCCAGCGGCGCGCCGACGACCAGCGCGATACCGCCCGCGACCAACAGCCAGTCCAGTGCCGAGACGACGAAGCCGCTGCGACCGGGACGCTCCCGGCGACACCCGCCGGGACGACGTAGGGGCCGCCCAGCAGCGTCGCGCCGGTAGCGACGAACATCCCGACCATCGCGCCGACGACGAACGCGCCCGTCAGCGCGCCGGCCATCCCGCCGATGAGTCCGCCGAGCAGTTTCGCCTTCTCGAAGCCCGTGAGTCGGTTCCAGAACCGCTGGATGGTCACCTGGATGTCCCGGTCGACCAGCGCCACGTCGATGCCGTGGTCCTCGGCCGTCTCGACGGCCGCCATCATATCCGCGCCGGGTTCGATGTCGAAGCGCTCGCCCATCTTCGTCTGGACGTAGCTCAGCATCCAGTAGGCCAGAAACTGAAAGACCGTGTTGCCGTGGAGCAGGTCGCTTGCGTCCAAGTCGTCGGGCGCGTCGCCCTTTAGCTGTCTGTACCGCCCCTCGTCGAGTTCGACGGCGACGACGTCCGGTCGGCGGTCGGCGATGGTCTCCTCGACCTCCGCGACGCTCTCGGGGGAGATGTGGGCGGTGCCGACGAGTTCGACGCTGCCCTCGCTCTCGCCGTCGGCGTCGGGGACCGCGCCGCTGCCGGGCGTATCGGATCGCCGCCCCCGGACGGGGCAGGTGGCTCGCTCATTGTCTACCTTACCGGTCCGGGGTTTCTTACGACTGTCGGAGTCCCGTGTCGCCCGCTCAGGCGATGGCCGTACAGACGAACGTTTCGCGGCGGTCCTCGGCCCGTTCGACCACGAATCCCGCGGCGTCGAGCGCCGCCCGCGCCTCCTCGGCCGCGAACCGCTCCCCGACCGGCGGTCCGCGCTCGCCAAGCCCTGCGGCCGTCCAGTCGGCGACACCCAGTCGCGCGCCGGGCGCAAGCACCCGCCGGAGCTCCGCCAGCGCCGGTTCGGTCGCGAACTCGTGGTAGGTCATCGTCGACACCGCACCGTCGAGGTGGTCGTCGGGGAACGGCAGCGACCCCACCTCGGCGGTCACGGGGTCGACGTTCTCCGGCAGCCCCTTCTCCCGGTAGTGGTCGTGCATCGCCTCCTGCACGTCGACGGCGTAGACAGTGTCCGCGTACGGCGCTATCTCGTCGGTGTAGAAGCCGGTACCGCTCCCCAAATCGGCGACGGTCGACTCCGGTCCGGGGTCGAACAGCGCCAGCAGTTCGTCGACGGAGACGTACCGAAAGCGGCTCTCGTCCTCTAGGTTGTCCGCCCGGTCGGCGTCGAACGTGTGAAATCCCATACCCGTCCAACGGGCGCGAGGACTAAACGCCCTCCGCACCGAAGCCGACGGCCTCAGCGTCACGCCGCGCCCGTTCGCTCGCGGCGTCCAGACTCGTCTCGCCGACGACTTCGCCGTCGCGGACCAGCGGTTCCAACAGGGATTCCCCGTCCGCCGGTCCCTCGCGGTCGGCGAGGCCGACGTGGTGGCCGCCGTCGGCCGTCCGGTAGACGTCCTTGACACCGCCGAGTTTCCCGCGCTTGGAGATGGGGTCGCCCTCTATCTCGACGATGTCCAGCGCGAAGTCGACCGGGTCGGCGTTGCTCACGTAACTCCCGACGCCGAAGCCGTCGACCACGTCGTCCAGTTCCCGGAGTTGCTCGGGACCCAGCCCCCCGCTGACGAAGATGTCGACGTCGTCGTGACCGCGGGATTCCAAGGCCCACCGGACCTCCCTGACGATGTGTCGGAAGTCCCCCCGACGGGAGCCGGTCGTGTCCAGACGGACGCTATCGAGGGCATCGACGGCCTCGACGGCCCGCAGTACCTCGTCCACCTCGTCGCTGAAGGTGTCACAGAGCGCGACCCGCGGCACGTCGGGGCCGACCGCCTCGTCGAACGCCCGCCACGCCTGTTCTTGGTTGCCGCGGCCGAAACACAACAGCAGGGCGTGGGGCATCGTCCCGCCGGCCTCGCGGCCGATGACCTCCCCGGCGGCGACGTTCGAGATGCCGTCGAGGCCGCCGACCAGCGCCGCTCGCTCCAGCATCGCCGCCATCGACGGGTGGACGTGCCGGGAACCGAAACTCAGCATCGACGATGTCGGGGCGGCGAGTTGGGCCCGCAGGGCGGCCGTTGCGATGCCGCTGGCGTGAGAGAGAAATCCCAGTAGCGCCGTCTCGTAGCGGCAGAAATCCAGATACCGGCCCTCGATTCGCAACACCGGCCCGCCGTCGAACAGTTGCCCCGGCGCGAGCGAGTCGACCCGGACCGGCAGGTCCGCGAGCAGGTGTGCGGCATCTTCGACGCCCGCGAGCACCTCGAACTCGCCGGTCGGGAACTGGTCTGCGGTCACCTCCGCGACGACTGTCGGGTTCCGGTCGGCGTGTTCCAGTGTCTCGACTGTCCGGTCGAAGTAGGCGTCAGTCGCACGCCCGGCCCGAATCTGCTCGGGCGTCACGATGTCGAACGGCGAAGCCTCGTCCATATCAGGAGGTGTGGCCGCCGCGAGAAAAGCGCTCGGGAGTGCTCATCCCGGCGGGTGAATCCGGTCCAGCGCGGCCGGCCGCGGCGCGTTGACGACGGTCACCGTCGACCCCGAGCGCGTCACCCGGAAGGCGTCGGCGTAGGGACCGTCGTCGATGCGGTACCGGTTGTCACCGAGCGAGCGCGCCCCCTCGTCGGCGAGTAGGTCCCGGTAGGCCCGGACGAACTCCCGGGCCTCGCCGGTCGACTCCCACTCGGTCCGCCAGACGTAGCCGAAGCGGTCGCCGTTCCGGTAGGGCACCAGTCGGTCGCCGGCCCACCCCGCCGAGATAGGGTGGTCGTAGTCGTACCGGTCGACGCCGCTGCGACCGATCTGTCCGTTGCCTTGGAACATCGCGTAGATGGACGCCTCGCCCAGCACGTCGTAGTAGGGGTCGACGTCGAACCGGTCCCACTCGCCCCGCGAGCGGTCCGGGACGGACACCGAGACGGGGTCGTCGTTAGGATAGCGCTCGGGATGGATCACCTGCTCGGTGCTCTCGGGGAAGGTGTCGTAGAGGGCATCGACGGCGTCCCAGCCACCGCTGCGGTAGCGGTCGTCGACGAACCGCTGGCCGTCGGTGTAGGGGAAGATGGAGGTCAGAAACAGCGCTTCGTTGAAGTCGGCGGGGCGGTCACCGCCGCCGGTCCGTTCCGGCAGGGCGATACAGGACCACTCGCTCGCACAGCGCTGGCGGTAGCGCGCCTCGACGTAGTTCGCGTCGCCCTCGGTGACGGCTCGCTGGGCCAGTTGCTCGTCCTGGAACTGCGGGTTCGTCCCGAACGACAGTTGCTGGTCCTGTAAGGCGTGGACGAGTTCGTGGACCAGCGTATCGCGGTTGATTTTCGGCGTCTCGGTATCGCTGACGATTACTATCCGGTCGTCGCTGCGGGAGTAGTACCCCAGCACGGTACTCCCCTGATTGGTCGAGCGACTCTCGGGGTAGGTCTCGTCCTCGCCGACGATAAACAGCGCCTCCCACACCTGCTCGTTCCACAGTTGGCGCTCTGAGAGGTCCCCGCCGGTCCCGCCGCTCCGGTTGCGGAACTCCGCCCGCGAGATGACCTCGACCGGCGTCGTGTTGGTGAACTCGATGCCGCGGATGCGCTCGATGCGGGCCATCGCCCGCGAGGACACCGCCGCCAGTTCGGAGTCGTTGAGGCCGTCCTCGAAGGTCACGTCGACGTCGGCGTCGTAGCGGTAGCCGTTCTCCTTGCCGAGGTCGTCGTTGTCGAGCGGCGCGGAACAGCCTGCCGTCACCACCAGCGCCAGCGCCGCGAGCGTGAGGAGTGCGCGCCCCATCAGGCGTCCGTCTCGTGGACGTCGTCTAGCTGGTCGGTCGTCGGCGCGTTGACGATAGTCACCGTGTCGCCGTCGACGGCGAGGTCGATGGCGTCGGTGAAGGGACTGTCGTCGGCTATCTCGTAGCGGCCGTCGCCGACGCTGTCGGCCCCCCAGTAGGAAAGCAGGTCGCGGTACGTGCCTGCGAACTGGGTCGCGTTCGCCGCGGAGTTCCACTGGATGCGCCAGACGTAGCCGGTCTCGCCGGCGTCGTTCTGGTAGGCCTCGAACCGGTCACCTTCCCAGCCAGTCACCGCCGGGAAGCCGTAGTCGACGGGGTCCGAGGAGTCGACGTTACCCTGCGCGTCGGTGTTGAGAAACGCCACGGGCGAGACGACGAACGATCCGTTGTACGCCTCCTCGTAGGCGGGATACATGAACATCGCCGCCATCGACCCCATCCCGAGTCGGTCGTACGACTGGCCGTCCTCGGTGACGACCTGTTCCCACCCCGCGGCGGACCGGTCGCCTATCGCGACGTCCGCGGGCGGGTCGCTACCGTACTTCTCTGGGAAGACGACCTGCTCGCCGGAGGCCGGTGGCGCGTCGTATATCTCGTCGACGCGGTCCCACCCGCCGCGGTCGTAGTAGTGCTGGACGAAGCCCGGCCCGTCGCTGTAGGGCAGATACTCCATGAAGTAGATGCCGTAGTGGAAGCCCTCGCCGGGGCCCGGCCCGCCGTCGGAGGTGTTCGGCGCGGGGATACACGACCAGTTGGCTGCACACTCCTCGACGTAGAGTTCGTCGATGAGGTTACCGTCGCCCTCGATGATGCCGAGCAGTCCGGCGTATCCGTCTCGGGTCGTCGCGTTCCGCTGGAGGGAAGCGGTATCGTAGACTTGGTCCTGCAGAGCGTGAGCGACTTCCTGTGCGAGAGTCTCCTCGCCGTCGAACTGCGGGAGGTCACCCTCGCTGATCAGGACGATGGAATCGTTCGTCGGGCTGTAGTAGCCTTGGACGCTCTCGCCCCGGTTGTCCTCCTGGACCTGTAGCGAGTCCTCGTCCTCCCCGACGAAGAACAGGGACTCGAACTTCACGTTGTCGAAGGTCCGGTAGGCCTCGGAGTAGTTGTCCTGTCCGAAGCCCTCCTCCCGGAACTCCTCGCGGGACTGGACGTCGATAGGTATCGTCTCGTTGCCGGGGAACTCCGTCCCCCGGACGTGCTCGACGCGGGCCATCGCCCGCGCGACTGCCAGTTCCCGTTCGGTCGCGTTCATCCCGTCGCTGTTGTCGACGCCGATGGTCTCGTTGTACCAGAGGCCGGCCTCCCAGCCGAGACGGTCCGTCTCCGGGTCGGCCAGTTGGGCGACCATCTCGCCGCTCTGGTTACCGGTCTCCGAACCGGTGTCACTGTCGTCGGTCGAGTTCGTCTCACCGCTGTCGTCACCGTAGTCCGACCGCCCGTTCTCGGTGTCGCCCCCTCCGTCCGCTTCGTCGGCGGGGTCGCTCGTGTCGGGCGTGTCGTCCATCGCGGGCGTGTCGGTCGGAGACTCGGCGGTCGTCCCCGGGTCGGTCCCGACCGTACACCCAGCGAGGAGGACCATCAGTGCGGCGAGTATCGCGAGTGCAGGGCGCATATGTCCGTCGTAGGCCCCATCGAACAAAAATGGTTGCCCGGCACAACGCACTTGCTGGTTCCGGACGTATCGAGGCGTATGCACCTCGACCCCGACAGCACCGCCGTCGTCGTCGTCGATATGCAGAACGGCTTTTGCCACCCCGACGGGAGCCTCTACGCGCCCGGGAGCGAGGCCGCCGTCTCCCCCTGTGCGTCGCTGGTCGACCGGGCCCACGACGCCGACGTCCCGGTCGTGTTCACCCGGGACGTCCACCCGCCCGAACAGTTCGAGGACGCCCACTACTACGACGAGTTCGACCGCTGGGGCGAACACGTCCTCGAAGGCTCGTGGGAGGCCGAACTCGTCGAGGAACTCGACCCCACGGAAGGGGACCTCGTGGTCGTCAAACACACCTACGACGCCTTCCATCAGACCCAACTCGAAGGGTGGCTTGAGTCCCACGGCATCGACGACCTCGTCATCTGCGGGACGCTGGCGAACGTCTGTGTCCTCCACACGGCCTCAAGCGCCGGTCTTCGGGACTACCGGCCGATACTGGTCGAGGACGCTATCGGCGCGATAGAGGACGACCACCGCGAGTACGCCCTCGACCACGCCGAGTTCCTCTTCGGGGAAGTGACCGACAGCGACGCGATAGAACTGGCCGGTTAGAGGCCGAGCGCCGTCAGAACCGGGACGCCGGCAACCAGCGAACCGACGAGGTAGCCGCCGATAGCGCCGCCGTTGAGCAGCGGCAGGCCCGCGTGAGCGCGCCCCTTCAGCACCATCGAGAGCAGGACCGCGAGACCGACGAAGGTCCCGACCATCGCCGTCGCGGCCGGGAGCGTCAGCGCGATGAGCGGGAGGTCGAACGTCGGGACAGACCCCGGCGTGAAGAAGGCGGCGCTGGCGACCAACACCGCCGGGATGACCGCGTCCCCGAGGCCGATGAACAGCGCGTCCCGGTCGAGCGGATCACCCGCCTCGTCCGCGTGTTCGTCGCCCTCGTCGGTCCCATCGCCGTCGACGCTCTCGTCACCGCCGTCGGCCGTTGGGGTCGCGGCGTCGTCCTCGCCGCCGACGGAGGCGGGTTGTTCGTCGTCGAGGAACGTGTACGATAGCGACAGCGGCACGACCAGCACGACCGGAATCTTCAGGTCCATCACCCCGGAGGCGAGCGTGAGCATGTGCTCGGTGCCGTAGACCGAGATGGCGTCGTACACCGCCAGCACCGTCAACAGGACGAGCGCCGGCAGTACGCCGAAGGTGATGCCGAACAGGCCGGCCGCGCCCGCCCCCATGAACACCCCGGCGGTGTCGATGACCCACCACTCCGGGTAGACGAGCAACCCGATCACGATGCCGGCGGCGCCGACCAGCGCCAGCGTCGAGAGGCCGGCGACCGACGGTATCGCCGCCGGCGCGATGGTGTCGAGGACGATCATCGAGATGTAGCCGCCGCTGAGGACGATCATCGCCCGGATAGCCCACTCGACGTCGAACTTGAACGCCGCGAGCATCAGGCCCGTGGCGACCAGCACCGCCACGATGTAGACGACGCTGTTGGTCGGGTCCCCGGGGTTCTCGACGGTCTGGTAGCCGGCCCCTTTGAACGGGTCGACCAGCGCCAGCGCCGCCAACTGGATGGCCAGAAAGATGACGCCGACGCCGACGGCCGCCGCCGCGGCGCGTGTCCGTTGGTTCATAGCCCACGGTCCGCGCTCACGGCTCTAAATAGCCGTGGTTCGGCCGCCGTCGCGGTTCGGTCGCGGCTACCGAGCGTACAGCGTCTCGCCGACCAGCGCCGGGAGACGGACCCCCTCGTCGGGCGTGACCGCGAGGTACGGGCGCTCGACGGGGCCGAACACGTCGACGACCCGTCCGACCTCCGTCAGGTCGGCGTCGAGGACGACGGTCCCGATGTCGGGGTGTTCCTCGCCGTCACACCGGAGGACGGCGACGTTCTGTGCCACGTCGAGGACGGCACCAGCGCGCTGCATCACTCGCGGATGATCCCGAGGTACGCCGCGACGGCCCCGAGCAGGTCGCTCTTGGTCGCGTCGTCGGCGTTCTTCACGATGACGCGACCGCGGGGGTCGTACTCCCGCGGGTAGGTCACGTCGCGTTCGATGACGGCGTCGTAGCCCACCTGTTGGACCGCCGTCGCTATCTCGTCGACGGTCGGGTCCTCGACGGCCACGTCTAGCGAGACGCGACGCCCCTCGCTCCGGGAGAGGGTCGCGTCGAGGGCCGCGGGCCAGATGACGTTCTCTGCCATATACGACCGTCGTCGGTCGAGCCCTAAACCGCTTTCCAGTCTATCGCCGGCGGACGGCGACCAGCGCCGTCGCCACGACCGCAAGCACCGCCGCGCCGATACCGAAGCCCGGCCCGTCGCCGTCGCAGTCGTCACCGGGTCGACGTCGGTCGCGGGCGAGGGTGCGGGTATCGTCGTCGGCGGAGCCTGTGTCGTCTCCTCGTCCATCGTGGGCTCTGTCCCGTTGTCCATCTCGCTACCGTCGTCCGTCTCCGTTTCGTCGCCCGTCTCGGTCCCGTCGTCCGTCTCGCCCTCGTCGGTCCCGCCGGCCGGGTCGTACTCGAAGAAGGCGTTGGCCATCTGGGAGAACGGCACGATGACGCGCGGTCCGGGCTGGTTCAGCAGGTTCGCGTCGACGCGGACGATGTTGTCCTCGGCCACGGCGCGGGAGTTGTTGATCGCGGGGTTCATCGGTCGCGGGGAGTCGCCCGTCAGCAGGAGGTAGTCGATGGTCGCGTTCGCCAGCACCTCCTGACTGATCACGGCGTACCCGGTGATGTCCGCCTCGGTGGCGACGTTGTCGCCGCCGGCGGACTGGATGATGTCACCGATGAACGTCTGGTTGCCCGCGGTGAAGCCGCCGCCGAGCGGGTAGTAGACGGTCGGTCGCTCGTCGTCGTCGACCTGTGCGGAGATGTCGGCTATCGTCGACTCCATATCGCCGGTCACGGTCTCGGCCGCGTTGCAGGCCCCGATTAGCTGGCCCGTCAGCGTCGTCTTCGAGAGGACGTCGTCGATGGAGTCCGCTTGCTCGAACTTGTACACCGTCAGCCCGGCCTCCCGGAGGCTCTCGATTGCGTCGGTACCGACGATGTTCGGCGCGAGGACCACGTCGGGGTCGGTCCCGACGACGCTCTCGGTTATCGGCTGTCCCTGATCGTTCACGACGTTGACCTTCCCCTCGGTCCCGCCGAGGTACTCGGTGTACTGGTTGACCGGCATCCCGACGACGCTGTCCGCGCGACCCAGATCCCACACCGTCTGGGCCGCGCTCGGCCCGAGGACGGTGATCGTGTCGGGTCGCTCCTCGACGGTCACCTCGGTCCCGGTCGCGTCCGTCGCACTGAACGGGAACGTACACCCGGCCGTCGACGCGTTCGAGGCGGCGTCGGCCGACACGAGTGACGCCTCGACCCCTCCGCTATCGGCCGGTACGGCCGCCGACGCGGGCGCGACGGCCAAGCCAGTCACCACCAATGCGAGCATCGCAAGCAGCGAGAGTCTGCGTGTCATCGTCGTCCCGTTCCGGCCAGTCCAATAAATATTTACCTAACCCAAGTCGAGTTTCTCTTATGCGAACGAGCACGCGAGTCGGCGTCTACTGTGGCGCGCTCACGGCGCTGCTCGGCGTCGTCGTTGTCGGGAGCGCTACCGTCGGTCCAGTCGACATCGCGCCGCTCGCGGTCGCCAAAGCCACGCTGAACGTCTTCGGCGTCCCCGCGGGACTTGACGTTGGCCTCGGGACGGCGTCGCTTTTGGGCCGCCCGGTTCCGGTGCCGGCCGTCGACGTGAGCTACTTCAGGCCGTTCTCCTTCGGTGTCTCGCCGGTCACCGAGACCATCGTCACCGAGATACGGCTCCCGCGGATCCTGCTCGGCGCGGTCGTCGGGTTCGCGCTCGGGGCCGCCGGGACGGTTATGCAGGGCTTTTTCCGGAACCCGATGGCCGACCCGTCTATCATCGGCGTCTCCTCGGGCGCGGCCGTCGGCGCCGTCGCTACCATCGCGCTGCCGCTTGCGCTCCCCTTTGGCCTCCAGACGGCCGCGTTCGTCGGTGCGCTGGCCGCCGCCTTCGGCGTCTACCTGATCGCAACCGAGGGCGGGCGCACGCCGGTCGCGACGCTGTTGCTCGCGGGCGTCGCCGTCCAGACGTTTCTGGGAGCCGTCATCTCCTACCTCCTGTTGCACGCCGGCCGGTCCGTCGAGGAGGCGCTGTTCTGGCTGATGGGGAACCTCGCCGACAGCCGCTGGGCCGAGGTGGAGGTGACCGCCGTCGTCACGTTGGTCGTCTTCCTCGGTATCTACGCTTACGCCCACGATATGAACGTCCTCCTTTTGGGCGAGAGCGACGCCCAGACCGTCGGTATCCGGGTCGAGCGGACCAAGCGTGTCCTGCTGGCGCTGTCGAGCGTCGTCACCGCCGGGGCCGTCGCCGTCGCGGGCGTCATCGGCTTCGTCGGCCTCATCGTCCCGCATATCCTCCGGTTGCTCGTCGGCCCCGACCACCGCGTCCTCCTCCCGACAAGCGCGCTGGGCGGGGCCGTCTTCCTCGTCGCCACCGACACCGTCGCCCGCGCCGGCGCGGCCGAACTCCCCGTCGGCATCGTCACCGCCGCCCTCGGCGCCCCGTTTTTCCTCTTTTTGTTGCGCCGCCGGGAGGTGCACGAACTGTGAGCGACGCCCTCCGACTGCGGGACGTGTCGGTCGCCCTCGGCGGCGTCTCGGTCCTCGAATCGGCGTCGCTGTCGGTCCGCGAGGGCGAGTTCCTCGGACTAGTCGGCCCCAACGGCGCGGGGAAG
>NZ_WPCA01000060.1 GCF_009741825.1 Halapricum sp. CBA1109 | reverse complement strand
CCGACGCGGGACTTCTGTCTTTCTCGGCGGCATCGAACGCGCGCCACTCCGGCCCGTGGTCGATACCGTCCTCCTCGACGACGAGGCCACAGTTCTCACAGACCGTCTCGCCGTGCTCGGCGTCTGTGACGAGCGCACCGCGACACTCCGGGCAGCGCTCGCTCTCGCTTTCGGTTTCTCGTGCTGTTCGACGTCGGTCCGCTCTCGGTCTGTCTCTGTCTGTTCGCGCTCCGTCCGGGTCGTGTATCGTGTCTCTGTCTCGCTCATAATGGTGTGGAGGGTAAGGACCGCGTCCTTGACCTACAGTTAGTGCGAAAAGTATATAAATCTTTTCCTTACCTTTATATGCTATCGGACGAGAGCATATAACACACTCGGTACGGTATCGAGGTTTCCTCTCGGTAACCTGGTTCAGACGGTAAAAAGGTGTCCGTCCGTGGGGACGTCGAACAGGCCGGCGCGGGCCCCCGCGTCGAGCCACGCGTGCCCGTAGGAGAACGCCGCCAAGGCGTTGACGAGGTCCTCCTCCTCCCGGAAGTGACGACCGTCCTCGAGGTAGGAGTCGGCCATCTCGATAAACTCCGCGGCGGCGTCGCCCAACGGCGTCTCGGCGGGCACCGCGACGGTCGCTTCCGCCAGCGCTTCGGCTAGTAGTCGCTCGTAACGGTCGGTCTTCTCGACTATGTCGGCCATAGTGGCCGGTAGGACGGCCACGGGCCTGATAGTGTTTATTGTAGGTCATTTCGGGACCGACTGCCCGCATTCGGGCGGTCCCACCGTACACAGCTACAATAAACACTATGAAACGTTCGGATCTAGAGGTCCGTCAGTTCCCACCGCTGGGCGTCGCCGCCGTACCACGGCCACTGGATCATATCCTCCCCGGCGCTGCCGGAGGCCCCGTCGACGGTGAGGTACAGCCCGCTGTTGACGTTGCGGATGGCGTACTCCCCGCCCCAGAGGCTGTAGAACTCCCAGCGCTGGTTGTCGCCGCCGTGGGCGTCCCACTGGATGACCCGTGCACCGCGACTGGTCGAAGCGTCGGCCACGTCGGCGACCAGTCCGCTGTTGTTGTTGACGATACGATAGGTGCCGTCGCTTTGGCGTTCGATGGCCCAATCCTGTGCGGACTCCTCGGCCCACTGGGTCTGGACCAGCGCAGCACCGTTCTCGGTCGCGTTCCCCTCGACATCCAGCGCGAGGCCGCTGTTGGCGTTGGTGAGTCGGTAGCCGCTGAGCGGTTGCTCGTCCCCGCCGTCGCCACCGTCGCCACCGTCGCCACCGTCGCCGCCGTCACCGCCATCGTCGCCGCCATCGCCTCCGTCCCCACCGTCGCCACCGTCGTCACCGGCCGCGACGATAGCGGCCGCGTCGACGCGGCCCGCGCCCTGTTCGGCCGCGGACAGACCGACGTCGACGGCGGTGTCTTTGAGGCGCTGGCGGAGTTGGCTGGCCGAGAGGTCAGGGTCGACGGCGAGGCCCAGCGCCGCGACGCCGGCGGCGACGGGGCAGGCCATCGACGTTCCCGAGAGCTGTCGGTAGTCGTCGGTGGGGTACGGCGCGAGGACGTTCACGCCGGGCGCGGCCACCTCGACGCCGTCGCCGTAGTTCGAGAAGCGCGCGAGGTCCTCGTTCGGGTCGATGGCCGACACCGAGACGACTTCCTCGTAGGCCGAGGGATAGGAGACCGACCCCCGGGAGTCGTTGCCCGCGGCCGCGACGACGAGCGTGTCCTGCTGGTCGTAGGCGTACTGGACAGCGTTTTTCATCGTCTCCGTGTAGCCGCCGCCACCGAGACTCATGTTGATGATGTCGGCCCCGTTCCGGGCGGCCCACTCGATGGCGTCTGCGATGTCCGACAGCGACCCGCCGCCGCTCCCGCCGAGACACCGGCCGTTGATCAGCCGCGAGTCGCTGACCCCCGCCGTGCCGCGGCCGTTGTCCGTGTCCGCGGCCGCACACCCGGCGACGTGGGTACCGTGGCTCGACCCCCCGTCCGGGAACGGGTCGCCGTCGTCGTCGACGAAGTCCCGTCCCTCGTCGCTCGCGAAGTTCCCCTGTAGGTCGGGATGGTCGTACTGCGCGCCGGTGTCGAGGACGGCCACGGTCACGTCCGAACTCCCGAACGTCGTGTCCCACGCCTCGGGCGCGTTGACCTGCTGTGGCGCGTACTGCTCGCCGAACCGCGGGTCGTTCGGCGCGACCTGAATCGTGTACGTGACGTTGCGCTCGACGTACTCGACGCCGGGCCGGTTCTCCATCGCCTGCGCAGTGGCGGTCCGCGCCCGGTCGCTTGCCTCCTCCGGCAACTCGACCGCCATGTATCCCAGCGTCTCGTTGCGGTGTTTGACTGCCGCGTTCGGCGGCATCGCCTGCTCGACGCTGGCCTGTACCGACGCCGTATCGGCGTCGTCGGCCATCCCGACGAGCAGTTCGTTCTCCTTCGGTCCCGGCTGTCGGCCCGGTGTCGCCGCGGTCACACCGGCGAATCCGACGGCCCCCGTCAGACCGAGCATCTCTACGAACGAGCGTCGACTACCCCATGACTTGTCCCCCGTCATAACGGTCGTGAATTTACAACTCGTTCACTTATTTCTTGCCCACGGTCCGACGGCGAAAACACGGGACGGAACAGCGATGCCACTGGACACTGTCGCACAGGATACCCCGTGTGCGACCCCCCACAGTACCCCGACTGTGAGGTCGATGATCGTTCTACTCACGCGTTCGTGATTAATTTTTACATTCGATGCCACAGTGCCGTGGCCGTGTATCCGGGACACACGACCGAGGAGACGTTACGTCCCAGTGGTCACTGCAGTCGTTTATGGGTGTAATCGAGACGGTTTTCGGCGGTAAAGCGGAGACACAGCACCGCGAGACGGAGACCGAGCAGAAGTACGCGGTGTTGCTCAACGCCGGGCCGGACGACACGGCGACGGCCGCCAACGGCTTCGGCTACGTTCTCGAACTCGACGACGCGGGCTACGAGACGCGACTGTATCTCGACGGCGAGGCGACGAAGTGGCCGGCGGAGTTCTACGAGAACCCGGACCGGCCGTTCAACCACGAGTGGACACAGATCAAACGCCGGGACCTCCTGATGGGCGCCTGCGGGTTCTGTGCCAACGCCTTCGAAGTCGCCGAGGCTTGCGAGCGCTCGGAGGTCGACCTCCTCAGCGGCAGTGACGAACACGCGCCGGAAGTCGCACAACTGGCCGACGACGGCTTCGAGTTGCTCACGATGGGCTGAGACGCGCCACCGCGACGCCGCGTCTCAGGCAATCTGATCGGCGTAGTCCTCAGCGTCCAGCAGGGCGTCCAGTTCGGCCTCGTCCGCGGGGTCGACGGCGAGGAGCCACCCCTCCTCGAACGGCGACTCGTTGAGCAGTTCCGGGCGGTCGAACAGCGCGTCGTTGACGGCCGTCACCTCGCCCGAGACGGGAGCGTACAGGTCCGAGACGGCCTTTATCGACTCGACGACGCCGAAGCTCTCGTCGACGGAGAGGGCGTCGCCGACTTCGGGGAGTTCGACGAAGACCACGTCGCCCAGTTCCGCCTGTGCGAACTCGCTGATGCCGATGCGGACCGTCCCGTCCTCGGGGCGGGCCCACTCGTGGGTCTCGCGGTAGCGCCGGTCGGCGGGGATGTCGTCGCTCATCTGTCCAGAAACGGGGGCGTCCTGATACGTGCCTTCTTCGGTTCGTCACGGACCACCACACGGACCACGTCGCCGTCCGCGACGCTCCCCGCCGCCACGTCGACCAAGGCGATAGCCTCGCCCAGCGTCGGACTCATCGTCCCGCTTGTGACGCTCCCGATCTCCTCGCCGTCGGGCGTGGTGACCGGATGGCCGTGGCGGGCGACCCCGCGGTCGATCAACCGGAGGCCCGTGAGGTGGCGGTCCGGCCCGTTCTCGGCTTCGGCCTCCAGTGCGTCCCGCCCGACGAACGTCGTGTCGAGGTCGACGACCCAGTCGAGGCCGAGGTCGTACGGCGTCCGCGGGCGCGATTCGGGGTCGAACTCCTGCCCGGAGAGGACAAAGCCCATCTCCAATCGGAGCGTGTCACGCGCCCCGAGGCCACAGGGCTGACAGTCCAGCGCGTTCCAGACGGTCCCGACCTCGGCGGCGGGACAGAGAATCTCGAACCCCCGCTCGCCGGTGTAGCCCGTCGACGCGACCCGGCAGTCGACGCCCGCTATCGTCGCGGGCTCGATCTCGAAGCGGCCCATCTCGAAGGACCGGTCGGTCAGCGTCTCGAAGTGGTCGGTCGCCTCGGGGCCCTGGACGGCGATCATCCCAGTCTCCTCAGTGGCGTTCGTGACCGTCACCTCGTAGTCTCGTTTGTCGGCCAGCCACCGGCAGCGCTCTGCCATCTCCGCGTCGTGGCCCGCGTTCGGGACGAAGCGGTACGCGCCGTCGTCGAGCGCGTAGACCACCGTGTCGTCGAGGACGACGCCGTCTTCGTCGGTGATCGTGCTGTAGTGGGCCTCGCCGGGCTCGAGGTCCCCGACGTCGTTGGTCGTGAGCCGATTGATCAGGTCGAGGGCGTTGGGGCCTGTAACGTCTATCTGGCCCATATGTGAGACGTCGAACTTCCCGACCCCCGCCCGGACCGCCTCGTGTTCGGTCCTGATCGAGTCGAACTCGACGGGCATCTCCCAGCCACCGAACTCGGTGGTCCTCGCGCCCGCCGCCCCGTGGCTGTCGGCCAGTGGTGTCCGGCGTGTCATACCGTAACGGGGACCGCCGAGGGCCTAACTCTTGTCCCGGCCGTGGGTCAAAGCGTCGTTTGACCGTCCCCCGGGCTTTAGTTGTCGCCCGGCGAGGACGGGCTTATGAAAGACCACACCCAGCGGGGTGACGCGGATGCGTAGACGGCAGTTCCTCGCCGGTCTGACGGCCACGAGCGTTCTCGGCGGCGTCGGGATGGGCGCCGCGACGGGCAGGCACGAGACGCTCACGAACCCACAACTGTACGAGCAGACCCCTCACGACAAGGCGTTACTGTTCAGCGTCGACGGCGACGAGCGCGGTTCCTTCGGGGCGCGGGCGACGCAGGCGGGCGACCGCGTCGACATCGACACCTCCTTTTCCCACCCCGAGGCGTGGCTGGTCGAGTCCATCCGGGTCAGGGTCGCGATGCCCGTCGAGGACGGCCCGGACCCGCGAATCGCCGTCGTCGTCCCGCCACACGGCGACAGTTCGCCGCCGCCCGAAATCACGATGACGACCGTCCGGGGGAAACCGGGGACCGTTATCGAACTCGCTGACTTCGACGACTTGGCGAACGAGACGGTCCCGCTGGGACTGGCCGCCGTCCCGCGGACGACGCTGGGCGAGGAGATAACGCTCGACGTGTCCATCGACCTCGGGAGTTCGGATATGTTCGGCACCGACTACACGCTGGAAGGCGCGTTCACGGTTACGCCCGAACGGAGAGAATAGAGACCGACCGCGAGAGACGCCTTACTTACCCTCGAACTCGGGGTCGCGGTCCTGCTGGAAGGCCGGCGAGTCCCTCCCAGACGTCCTCGGTGTTGAACAGGTGGCCAAAGGCAGAGGCCTCGACTTCGAGGCCGGCGTCGGTGTCGTCCCGGCCCGCGAGCATCGCGCGCTTGGTGAACTTCTGGGCGATGGGCGGCCCCGCGGCGAGGTCCCGCGCCAGTTCCCACGCGCGGTCCTCGAACTCGTCGCCCGGAAGGACCTCGTTGACGAAGCCGTAGTCGGCCATCGTCTCGGGGTCGTAGTCGTTTTTCGCGGTGAAGATGATCTCTTTCGCCCGGCCCTCGCCGACGATGGCGCTGAGCCGCTGGGTGCCGCCCCATCCGGGGAGCAGGCCGAGGTTGTGTTCCGGCTGGCCGAAGTTCGAGCCCTCGCTGGCGATGCGCATATCCGCAGCGGTGGCCATCTCCATCCCGCCGCCGAGGCAGTAGCCGTCGATGGCCGCCAGCACCGGCATCGGGGCCTCCTCGAACGCGCCGAAGACCTGCTGGCCGTAGCGGGACATCTCCGCGGCGTCGAGGCCGCTGCCCGGCGCGGCCGAGGCGGCGTCGAACCCGGCCGAGAACGCCCGGTCGCCCGCGCCGGTCACGAGCAGCGCGCGCACGTCCTCGTCGTCTTCGAACGTCTCGACGGCGTGTTCTATCTCCTCGAGCATGTCCACCGTGATGGTGTTCATCCGGTGGGGGCGGTCGATGGCGATGTGTCCGACGGCGCCGTCGACCTCGGTTTCGATCTGTTCGTAACTGCGCTCGCTCTCCCCGCCGTCGTCGCTCGCGTAAAACCCGCCGGCTTCGGCGGTCTCTCGGAGCGTCTCGGAGACTTGGTAGCGCGGGTGGTCTTTCTCCTCGTAGAGCGATTCGAGCGTCTCGACCAGCGATTCGACGCCGGCCGAATCGGCCATCTTCCCCGGCCCTTCGGGGTAGCCCGCGCCGAGCATCATCGCCTCGTCGACGTCCTCGACGGGCGCCACGTCGCCGCCGACCAGTTTGGCCACCTCGTTGGCCATCACCGCGAACAGGCGCTGTTCGAGGTCGTCGTCGATCTGATCGGTCGGAATCTCGACGCCCTCGCCGTCCTCGTAGTCGTACCAGCCCTTGCCGCTTTTCTTGCCGAGTTCGTCGGCCTCGACTTTCTCCTCCAACAGCGGACACGGTTCGTAGGCCCGTCCGAGGACGCTGTTGACGTAGTCCAGCACGTGATAGGAGACGTCGTTACCGACCTGATCGGCGAGTTCGAACGCGCCCATCGGGAGGCCGACGCCGTACTTCGTGGTGCTGTCGACGGTTGCGATGTCGGCGTCGCCCTCGTGGACGGCCCAGCAGGCCTCGTTCATCAGGGGGACCAGCACGCGGTTGACGATGAACCCCGGCGAGTCCTTGCGGACTCGAACCGGCGATTTGTCCATATCGTCCGCCAGCGCTTCGATGGCGTCCATCGTCTCGTCGCTGGTGTGTTTCCCGGAGATGACCTCGACCAGTTGCATCCGGACCGGGGGATTGAAAAAGTGCATCCCGCAGAACTGCTCGGGCCGGTCGGTGACCTCCGAGAGTTCCGTAATCGAGAGACTGGACGTGTTGGTCGCGAAGATGGCCTCCTCGGGCGCGTACTCGTCGATGTCGCTGTAGACCTCTTTCTTGATGTCCATGACCTCCGGGACGGCCTCGATGACCACGTCGGCATCGGCGACGGCCTCCTCGATGTCGACAAGCGGCGTGATCCGGTCTTTGGCCGACTGGGCCTCCTCGTCGGTCAACTGGTCTTTCTCGGCCAGTTTGTCCAGACTCCACTCGATGTTCTCGTAGCCGTCTTGGACGAACTCCTCTTTGATGTCCCGCAGGACCACCTCGTAGCCCGCGATGGCCGCGATTTCCGCGATCCCGTGGCCCATGTTCCCCGCACCGAGAACTGTGATCGTGTCGATGTCGTCGATGTCCATGATTCTCCATTCGGGTTCACTGCTGGCACACGAAAGAAGGTTTCTCTCGGGGAAGAACTACCCCGTCGTTTATAGTTGTCTGTAGTGCTGTGCTGTTCCGGGCAGTGGGCCGGGCGGACAGATCGGCGGCGTTCGCCGCCATCGGACCGCCTGCGGCCGAAAACATATCTAAAGTTCATTATAGATTGGAAACCACTATACGTTACTGCGTGAGATTATTACGCATGGACTTCGGACTGGCCGACCACCAGAAACAGCTTCGAGAGGAGGTACAGCGCTTCGCCGAGAACGAGATCGAACCGGTCGCCACGGAGTTCGACACGGCCGAGAAGTACCCCTACGAGATCGTCGACAAGGCCGCCGAGATGGGGATGACGGGCGCGAACATCCCCCTAGAGTACGGCGGTGCGGGCTACTCCACACTGGACGTGGCGATCATCAGCGAGGAACTGTTCGCGGTCGATCCGGGCATCGCGCTGTCCATCGTCTCCTGCTCGTTCGGGTCGGACGCTATCATCGGG
Organism: Halapricum sp. CBA1109; assembly: GCF_009741825.1. Taxonomy (GTDB): domain Archaea; phylum Halobacteriota; class Halobacteria; order Halobacteriales; family Haloarculaceae; genus Halapricum. The sequence continues at coordinate 7,810 of NZ_WPCA01000060.1, read as the reverse complement.
TTCGGGACTGACGAGCAGAAAGAGCGGTTCCTGACGCCCGTCGCCGAGGGCGACGCGATCATGGGCGCGGCGATCAGCGAACCGGACGTGGGTAGCGACGTCTCCTCGGTGTCCACGTCGGCCCGAAAGGAGGGCGACGAGTGGGTGATCAACGGCTCGAAGATGTGGATCACCAACGGTTCGGTCGGCGACTACTTCGTCGTCCTCTGCCAGACCGACCCCGACGCCGAAGGGCGGTACAACGGCTTCAGTCAGATCGTCGTCGAATCCGACCGTGACGGCTTCGAGGCCGACAAGATCACCGGAAAACTCGGTATCCGGGCCTCCGACACGGCCGAACTCCGCTTTGACGACGTCCGCGTCCCCGAGGAGAACCTGATCGGCACGCGCGGCGGCGGCTTCCTCCAGTTGATGCAGTTTTTCGACGAGACGCGGACCGCCGTCGCGGCACAGGGCGTCGGCATCGCGAAGGGGGCCGCCGAGGCGGCCCTGGAGTACGCCAAAGAGCGCGAGCAGTTCGGGCAGTCGATCAGCGAGTTCCAAGCCATCCAACACAAGCTAGCGGAGATGTACACCCAGACCGAGGCCGCCCGGCAGTTGACCTATAAGTCCGCCTGGAGCGTCGACAACGAGGACGACCAGTTGACGATGCTCGCCTCAATGGCCAAGGAGTACGCCTCGCGGGTCGCCGTCGAGGTGGCCGACGAGGCCGTCCAGATTCACGGCGGCGCCGGCTACGTCAACGACTTCCCGGTAGAGCGGTTCTACCGCGACGCCAAGATCACCCAGATATACGAAGGGACCTCCGAGATTCAGAAGAACATCATCGCCCGCGAACTGCTCGGCAAGGGGATGTTCTGATCAATCCTCGGCCGACGCGCGCTCGCGGGACTGTCGCCGCCCGACGACCGTTCCGGCGAGGTAGTCCCCGATGCGTCGGTTACGGTCGTTCCCCATCGCCACGAGACCACTCGCGTCGTTGTCACCAGCACTCTCTCGGCAGAAACAAAACAAAAGCGTTGCGCTCTACAGCGACAGCGGTTCCCGTTCGGCCCCGGGGACGGGGGGTTCGCGGTCGCTGTACCCCTTCCGGCCGATGGCCGCCTCACCGACCGCCATCGCGAACACGTCACGTGCCTCCTCGGCGTCCGCACACGTCGTGACGCCGACGCGTTCGTAGACGTCACCGACCCGTTCGGTCCCGTCCGGGAGCGAAACCTCGCTGTCGCCACACTCGGCCGCTATCTCGACGGTCGTCGCCGGATACGATACCCCCTCTATCGCCGGTATTTCGATCATCGCAATTAATGATAAATGCCGGCAGGGGGAGCCCACTAGCCCGAGTGTTTGGCCTTTTTATTAGCCCTGAGAGAGGACGACGAAATTTTACTTCAGAGATGTTCAACTGTCACGGCCGCGCCGTCGCGGACGGCCTATCGGTCGCTGCGGGCCTCGTGTCCGAGGTGGTCCTCGACGGCGTCGACCTTGTCGTCCGCGGACTGGGTGACGGTCCGCTTGTGGTCTATCTTGAGGAACGTCTCGACGCGGTCGCCGTCGACGGCCTCGTGTGCGGCCTGTGCGGCGCCGAAGACGTCGCCGACCTCCTCGGCCTCGATGATGGTCCCCATCGGCGTCGTCTGGTACTCGACGCCGTACTCGTCGATTGCGGCGACGGCCTTCGCCACCTCGCCGGACATACTGCCCTCCATCACCGGTGCGACGCTCAGGAATCCAATCGCGGTCATACGCGGGTCTGGGAGGGCCGCCCTCAAAAACGCTCCGTCAGGGTGTGGTGACGCCCGTTATCTCGAAGCGCGCGCCGCCGGTGTCGCTGTCGGCAGCGGTGATGTCCCAGCCGTGGGCGTCGACGACTGCTCCGACGATGTACAGCCCGTATCCCGTCTCGTCGACGCGTCGGCGTACCGAACGTCGAACAGTTCCGACTGCAGGTCCGCGGGGATGCCCACGCCGTCGTCCGCGACGTAGAACCCGTCGGGCAACAGTCCGACTTCGAGAGTTACCCCGCCACCGGCGTGTTCGACCGCGTTCCGGATCAGGAAATCGAACAGTTCCGTCAGCGCGTCCGGGTTGGCTTCGACGACCGTCGACGGCGGCGGTCGCAGGGTCACGGTGCCGGTGTCGACCACTCCCTCCCACGCTCGCTCGACGCACTCCCTGAGGTCGACGGCCTCGGTCGTCCGCGGTATCTCCCCGGTCCGGGCCAACCGAAGCAGTTGCGTGAGCAGGCGGTCCATCCGCTCTAGGGTCGATTCGGCCCCGGCGAGTCGCCCGGAGTCCCGGTCGGCCCGTTCGCGGACGATAGCGGCCAGCACTATCTGCAACCGGTTGCGGAGTTCGTGGGCCCCGATGGTCGAGAACTCCTCCAGTTGACGATTTTTTCGGGCTAGCTCCCGTTCGCGCTCGGACCGGTCCAGCGCCGCCGTGACGTTCGCGGCCAGCACCTCCGACAGCCGATTGGTGAACTGATCGAAGACGCCGTCGTCGATACCGAGACAGATGGCCCCGTGCTCGCCGAGGGGAACGACGATACCGACTTCCTCGTCGAAGGGGCGACCGACGAACGCCGACGTGACGACCGTCGACTGGTCGTCGGTGACGACGCCGTCGGTGTCGACGTACTGCGTCCGTCCGGTGTCTATCGCCCGTTCGACGGCCTCGGCTTGGCTCGCCACGGGGTCGCCCGCCCCCGAGGCTACCGTGATCATCTCGTCGTCACCGCTCCCACAGAGCGACAGTTCGACGCCGGTGAACAGCGAAACCTCGTTGGCTATCTCGACCGCGACGCCGGCGATGTCGTCCCGCGTCGTCGCTTCCGAGAGGTCGCGGCTGGCGTGGTGGAGCGCCGCCATCATCTCCTCCTGTCGCTTGGCCGCTGTCACGTCGCGCGTCCCGCCGACGATACCGACGATCCGGCCGTCGGCGTCGTGTCGCGGGACCTTCGTCGTCATCGCCCACCGCCTCGCCCCTGCCTCGTCGACGTACGACTCGACCTTCCGGATGATCGGTTCCCCCGTTTCGACAATGGCCCGCTCCTCGGCGTACAGTTCGTCCGCTAGTTCCCGGCCGAACAGTTCGTAGTCCGTCAGTCCGATCATCTGCTCGCGGGTCAGTCCGTAGTTACCGGCGGCGTGCGTCGTCACGTTCGCGAAGCGCCCGTACTCGTCTTTGAGATACAGCGTGTGCGGGTAGTTGCGCAACAGCGACCGGATCTGTGTGGCCGCGGGTTGGAACTCCCCGCCGGTCCCCGCCGCCCGACGGACCCGCGCGGCGATGGCCGTGTCGTGGCGCGCCGGCATCCTGATCACGTCCGCGGCCCCCGCCGCAAGCGCTCGGACGACCGGATCGATCCCGTCCCGTGTCGTGTAGACGACCACCGGAACCGACAGCCGGTCGCGTATCCGCTCCATCTCGCGACGCCGTCCACTGCCGCTGCCCCCGCCGTCGCCGGCGCGTCGAGGACGACGACACAGTCCGCGTCCGCCGTGACCGCGTCCACCCCCGATACCCGCTCGACGGCACCGATACCGCCCGATTCGAGGCCCGCCGCCACGTCCGATAGCCGTCCGTCCTCGTCCACGACCGCCACCGTCTCTGAGTCCCCTGACATTGTCGAACCAACCTGATAGCGCCACCGCGCACCGCGCGACCTGTCTGTCCGCTTCATACGTGTGCCTGATTGATAAAGGGGTATGGGTGATTTCAGTGTTGACAGCTACCACGGTCTATCGGGCCTTTTCATATCCGATTGCGGTCCGTCGGCGGGCATCCCATCTGGTGGTTTCGCTCGTCGCAGAAAACCCACGGGTCGCTCCGCTCCCCGTTCGGTGTCCGGGGCCTCACTTCGTTCGGCCCCACTATGCGCCGGCCGGGATTTGAACCCGGGCCATGAGCTTGGAAGGCTCAGGTCCTACCACTAGACCACCGGCGCTCGTTCACTGCGTTCACTCACGCCGTGCATCGACGGACTTCGTCCGTCTCAACACCGGCGCGCTCGTTCACTTCGTTCACTCGCGCGCCGAGGTTCGCAAATCCTCCGGATTTGCTCACCACCGGCGCACGTCCGCGTTGTTCGCACCGAGGATCACAGTTTCTCCGAAACTGCTCGCCACCGGCGCACGTCCGCATCGTCCGCGCCGAGAGACCGCCTCGCTGTCGGCGCTTGCCCAACCGTTGACTGGCGCCGATTAAGGGCGTTTCCATTCGTCGTATGGTATGACTTGGCAACGCGTATTTCAGCGTTCGGCTCCAATGACAGGTATGGGAGCCGAAGAACAGTCACTGCCTGACGATGCATCGGTCGACGAAACGACGACGTGGCCCGACCTGGCCATCGGACTCTACGAACGCCTCACCGGTCGCGGGGCGACGATAACGTACGAGTTCGAGGATATGGCGGTCGACGTGCCGAGCAAGACGGGCGAGGACGCCGAACACGCTCGCTGGCGCGTCGACGGGACAGTCCACATCACGACCTCCGAAGAGGAGTGACGGGGCAGATACAGGTCGAGGCCGACCTCACGCTCGAACGCGGCGAGGACACCTTCACCGTCTGGACGGAGGGGGAGACGGTCGTGGTCAACGCGCCGTCGCTGTCGGCCCTCCGACACGCGGACTCGCTCGTGACAGCGGTACCCACGGGTGTCCTCGACGGCCGCGCGCTGCCGGACCGCACGCCGCCGATAGAACTGCGCGTCCGGCACGCCACGGTCGGTCAGGTCGGGCCCGAGGTGACGCCAACGCCCGGCGTGGAACGTCTCGCGGGCGTCCCAGCCCGCGTCGTCCCCCGCGGCGTCCTCGCGGCCGCAATCAGAGCGCTCGGCTGAGTTCACGCCGACAGTCGCGCCAGCACGAACGACGTCGAACTCCCGAGGGGGTCGTCGACGACCCGATCCCACACTATCTCGAACCCAGCGTCTCTCAGCAGCGACAGCGTCGCTCGCTTGCCGGGCGTCGAGAACAGCATCGACCGACCGGTCCCCAGCCAGTTCGACCGGACCTGCTCGTAGCGCCCGCCGCCCAGCGTCGAGAGGACGTACCCGCCGGGGCGCAGCACACGCGCGAACTCTTCGTACACCGCGCGGTGGTCCGCACGCGGGACGTGAAACACCGCGTGGTAGGCCGTCACCGCGTCGACGTCGTCCGCTGCCAGCGGGAGCGCCGTCATATCGCCCTGTAACAGCCGGGCCCACGGCACGTTCGACCGCGCGAGCTGTAGCTGGCGCCGCGAGATATCGACGCCGACCGCGTCCGCCTCGTCCAGCCGTGCGAGCGTCCGCATCCCGTCGCCACAGCCCACGTCGAGCACTCGCGGGTGCGCCGGCAACTGATCCAGCAACTCGTCGATCAGTGCCGCGTCCTCGCCGTCCGGGTCGCGCATCTCGGCGTACGGCGCCGCCAGGTCGTCCCACGCCTCCCGAATCGCGTTCCTGTCCATACTGGTGTTTGGACCCGGACCCTCAACTGCGCTTGGCACGGCGACTATGTCGGTCGCGCGCCAAACGCGGCCGTGAACGTCTACTGGCACCAGCGGGACCTGCGGATCCCGGACAACCGCGGGCTCTACGCCGCCGGGAGCGACGGCCCGGCAGTCCCCGTCTACGTCTACGACGAGTCGATGCTGAAGGCAATCGGCACGCGCCAGCGTGCGTTCTTCCTGCGCGGCGTCCGCCGGCTGAAACGACGCTACCGCGAGCGCGGCTCTGACCTCCTCGTCCGCGCGGGGTCCCCCGAGGAAATCCTCCCCGAAGTCGTCGACGAGTTCGACGCCGACGCGCTGTACTACGACGAACACTACCGCCCGAAACGGCGGAACCGCCAGCGCCGCGTCGAGGACGCCCTCGACGTGCCCACACACTCCCGGGTCGACCTCGTCCTCGTCGACCCCGACCGCCTCGAAAGTCGCTACCCCAACCACAGCCAGTTCCACGACGACTGGCAGGAGATACCCAAACCGCCGGCGCTGGGCGACCCGGACCACCTCGCCGCCTTCGAGGACGAGACGACAGTCCCGGTCCCGGACCCCGACATCGACCTCCCCGAAGCGGGCTATCGGGCCGCCCGCGACCGCTGGGAGTCGTTTCTCGACGACGGCATCGAGCACTACAGTTCGACGCGGGACGACATGACCGCGGCAGTCGAGCGCCCGACCAACAGCGTCTCCCGGCTGTCACCGTACCTCGCGGCCGGGATGATCGGGATACGGGAGGTGTACGGCGACGCGACCGACCGCTACGAGGCCGCCGGGTCGGCGACCCGCGAGATAGGGAAGTACCGCTACGAGCTCTCCTGGCGCGAGCAGAGTTACCACCTGCTGTACCACAACCCGCGTCTGCTTACCGAGAACTACAAGGAGTTCCCCAACCCCATCCAGTGGCGCGAGGACGAGGCCCACTTCGAGGCGTGGAAGCGCGGCGAGACGGGCTATCCATTCGTCGACGCCGGGATGCGCCAACTGAACGAGGAGGGGTATATGCACAATCGGACGCGCCAGATAGTGGCGAGTTTCCTCAGCAAACACCTCCTGATCGACTGGCGGAAGGGAGCCCGGTACTTCACGAAGCAACTGGTCGACCACGACCCCGCCTCGAACTACGCCAGTTGGCAGTGGACGGCCTCGACGGGGACCGACTCCGTCGACGTGCGCATCTTCGACCCCGTGAGCCAGATGAGCAAGTACGACGACGACGCCACCTACGTCAAAGCCTACGTCCCGGAACTGCGTGACGTTCCGGCGTCGAAGATAGTCGACTGGCCGACGCTCTCCCGGGAGGGCCGTGAGAAACTCGCCCCGGAGTACTACCACCCGATAGTCGACCGAAACGACGCCTACGAGCGGGCCCAAGCCGCGTTCGAGACGGCGCTCGGCAAGCGCTGAGCGGCGGCCCTTAGTCGAGCATCCGGATTCGATACCCCTCGATACTGCCGCTGTCGTCGGCGATGCGTCCGGTCTCTTCGGCAAACCCGAGTAGTTCCTCGACGAAGGATTTGGGTACTTCGACACCGACGAAGTCCGTCTCGCCGGGCGTATCGAGGTGTGCCATCGTCTTCTCGGTCCCGTGGTCGTTGTAGATACTCCCGACTCGGTCGCCGTCCCGAAGGAAGTGCAGCGTCACGTCCGTCGCACTGAGGGCGTCCGCCGAAACTTCGAACACCATCGATTCGCTCTCGATCCGTGCCAGTAGGCGCCCCTCGACTTCGGCGATGGTAGACTCGACCATACCGTCGGTTGGGACCCCACCGATATGACCGCTGTCCCGGTCAGAGCGTGGGCGTGACTTCGGCGTAGCAGTTCCCGCTAGAGACGCGCCAGTCGACGACGTCGAGAGCGCTCGCGGCGAGGTCACGTTCGAACTCGGCGGGCGCGTAGATGTGGTAGAACCGCGGGACCACCTCCCCGCCGGGGAGCGTCCAGTCGATGGTGGTGTCGAATCCGGTTTCGTCGTCGGCGTCCGCCTCGAAGCGGTCGTGAGCCGTGCTCCACGCCGAGACCAGCGCGGACCCCTCCGGCGCGAGCACCCGCGCCAGTTCGTCGAGGCTGTCCCGACGCAGCGACTGCTCTGGGAGGTGGTGGAGGGTGGCGACGTAGACGGCCAGTCCGGCGCTATCGGCGGCAATCGGTAGGCGGGCGGCGTCGCCCTGAATCGGACGGCAAGTGTCCTCGTCGCGCGCCTCGACCAGCAGGGCACGGCTCGCGTCGACGCGACCACGCGGTCGGCCGCCGGCGCGCGCACCGTCGCGTGTCGCCCGTTGCCACAACCCACGTCGAGAGCAGTCCCGACGCGGTCGCGTC
>NZ_WPCA01000115.1 GCF_009741825.1 Halapricum sp. CBA1109 | reverse complement strand
CGCGCGTTCGCCGACGAGACCGACGACTGGCGGGCCGCAGTCGAGCGGTTGCCCCGTCGACTGGGCTACGAGCGGTCGATCTGTCAGCGGCTGGCCGAGAACGGCGCCGACGGCCCCGAGGCGTTCCGGGACGCGCTGGAGGCGCTCCCGACGAACCTCCAGACGCTGTTCGTCAACGCCGCCCAGTCGTACGTGTTCAACCGCGTCTGCTCGGAGCGGCTGGCCCGGGGGCTTCCCTTCGACGAACCGGTCGAGGGCGACGTGATCTGCTTTCAGGACGACGACGCGCCCGAGGGGTTCGCGCTGCCCGACGCCGACCGGACGCAGGTGCTCTCGGGGAGTCGACTGCGGGCCGGCCGCCGACACGTCGACCGCGGGCGGGCGTTCGTCACCGCGCCGCTGGTCGGCACCGAGACGACCTTCGGCGAGGGGGAACCGGCCGAGATAGTCCGCTCGGTGCTAGAGGACGTGGGCATCGAGCGCTCCGATTTCGACCTGCCCGACGCCTTCGAGTCGACCGGGACCCGGCGGGCGATACTGGTCCGCACTGCACTCGACGTCGAGCGCGACCCGCTGTCGTTCTCGTTTTCCCTCCCCAAGGGGTCGTACGCGACGGTGTTGTTGCGGGAGTATCTGCAGAGCGACCCCGCCGAGATGGCCTGACCGGCCGTGGAGCGAGGGGATGAATCGTCCGGCTTAACCCCGAGGAGGCCCCACAGACTGGTATGGAGTGTCGGCAGTGTGCGTCGCCGCTCGACCGCCCGGGCGACTACTGTCTGGTCTGTCGGACCGGCAACGCCGACACCGTCGTGCTGGATCTGGGCCGCGAGCGAGCCACGGTCGCCACGCTGTTCGAGGAGGACGTCGTCGGCGAGCGGACGGTCACCACGACGCCCGAGGACGGCGACGAGACGGGCGTCGTCGAGTTGCGCAACTTCGCGGCACAGATAGCCGACGAGGTCCGCCGCAAGCGCCCCGAGGAGGTCTACGCCACTGGCGACCGCGAGGTGCTGGACGAGGTCCGGGGACAGCTACACTTCCCCTTTTACCGCGTCCGGGCGGCCGACCCCATCGACCACGTCAGAGAGCGCCGCGGCGAACCCGCGCTGGACGTCGTCGACGCCGCGCCGCCGGAGAAGATAGGCGGCAGCCACTCGACGCTGATCGGCGGCCGCGAGGGCAAACGCGCCATCCACACCGTCGCCGGCCACCCCCACGTCAAGAAGGTCATCCCAGGCCCTATCGACGCCGGCGGGTCGGGGTCGCGCACGGGCGTCCGGGCGAAGGCGACCCGCGCGGGCGATGACGGGAACGTCCGTCTGCTGATCCGTGACGGCTCTTCCGTTCAGGAGAACCGTGTCGTCACGACCGCCGGCGACCGGGAACTGGGCGAACACGTCCGGGCGGACCTCAACGAGGCGCTGGTCGACGCCGAACTGCAGGGCTGAGTAGGTGTCGACGACGGCCGTGAGCGCCCCAACTCGTAGGACTTATGAACGCGCTGGCGCGAGAGTACAGTACTATGGCCGAACAACGCACCGGCAGCGACGGTCGCTTCGGGGCCCGCTACGGGCGCGTCGCACGCCGCCGCGTCGCGGAGATCGAAGCGGAGATGAACAAAGACCACGCCTGCCCGGAGTGTGGCGAGAAGCGTGTCGACCGACAGGGCACGGGCATCTGGGAGTGTGGCGCCTGCGGGTACACCTTCACCGGCGGCGCGTACAAGCCGACCACCCCGGCCGGCAAGACGGTCCAGCGCTCGATCCGCGCGGCGCTGTCCGAGGACGACAACTAACTGCCTCCAGCCGTACTACTACATATGAGCTACAAGTGTTCTCGCTGCAAGCGTGACGTGGAACTCGACGCCTACGGCGGTGTCCGGTGTCCCTACTGTGGCCACCGCGTGCTGCTGAAAGAACGGTCCCCCGACGTCAAAGAGATCCACGTCGAGTAGATGGACCACGAGGCCGTCCTCACCTTCGAATACCTCGACGCCCAGCGTGCACGCTCCGTCGAGCGCAGCGTCCGCGTCGAGGCCGGCGACATCGAGGGCGACCGCACCGAAGCGACCGTCGACCGCGAGGGCGCGACGCTGACGGTGACTATCGCCGCGGCGGACCTGACCGCGTTGCGGGCCGGCCTCAACACGTGGTCGTCGCTGGTCGGCGTCGCCGAGCGGTGTGCCGGCGCGACGGCTTAAGTACCTCCTCCTGCAAGGGCGCCTATGGACACGCTCCCACCGGTCGGTCTCGGGACGATGGGTGTCGAGGACCCGTCCGTCGTCGAGACGGCGCTTGACGTGGGGTATCGCCACCTCGACACGGCACAGATATACGAGAACGAGGCCGTCGTCGGGGAGGGACTGGCCGCCAGCGGCGTCCCCCGCGAGGACGTGACGCTGGCGACGAAACTGTGGATCGACAGCCTCGCGCCCGAGGACGTCGCGGCGGGGACGCGGGCGAGTCTCGACCGCCTCGGCGTCGAATCGGTCGATTTGCTGTACGTCCACCGGCCCCGCGGCGGCTACGACCCCGAGGGGACGATGGCCGCACTTGAGGACGTCCTCGATGCGGGCCTGACCGACGCCGTCGCGGTGAGTAACTTCACGCCCGCACAGTACGAGGCGGCCGCGGCGCACCTCGACGCGCCACTGCTCGCCAATCAGGTGGAGTTTCACCCCCTGTTTCGGCAGGAGCGGCTGCTCGACCACGCCGCCGAACACGACTACACCGTCGTCGCGTACTCGCCGCTGGCCGGCGGCGAGGTGTTCGAGATACCCGAACTGCAGGCCATCGCCGAGAAACACGACACCACCGAGGCGGCCGTCTCGATAGCGTGGCTCTGCCAGTACGACCGCGTCGTGACGATACCGAAGGCTTCCAGCCGTGAACACCTCGAAGCGAACCGCGCGGCGGCGGACCTGACACTCGACCCCGAGGACGTCGAGCGCATCGAGGGAATCGACCGCGAAGTCGAGCTGTTCCCGGAGTGACCGGTCGACGAAAAGGTGGGTTTAACAGTGCGGGTCTCTACGGGATGAGTATGCAAGGAAATCTGCCGCCCGAGGCACAGGAGAAACTCGAGGAACTGCAGGACCTGCAGGAGACCGCACAGCAGGTCGCCACACAGAAGGGCCAAGCCGAGACCCAGCTCGCCGAGGCCGAGAGCGCGCTCGAAGCGCTCGAGGACATCGACGAGGACACCGGGATGTACCGACAGGTCGGCGAACTGCTCGTCGAGAGCGAGTACGACGAGGCCTACGACGACCTCGAGGAGAAAGTCGACGACCTCGAAGTCCGCGTCGAGACCCTCACGAAACAGGAGGAGCGCGTCCAGGACCAGTTCGAGGAGCTCCAGAACGAGCTCCAGCAGATGCTGGGCGGCGGCGGTGGCGGCGGTCCGATGGGCGGCCCCGGCGGCGACTGAGCGATGCCCACCGACGAGGAGGTAGTCCAGACCGCCGCGCAGGCGGCCGAAAACGTCGTTTTCTCACGACTCGACCGCTCGACAGTCGAGGATCTAGACGTCCGGGTGACCTTCGAGGACGGCGTCCTCGAAGTGGACGTCTACCTCGACGCCGGGGACGCCGACGCCGACCGGGTGGCCGACGACGCGGCGTTGGCCGCCCGCGGTGCCGTCGACGACCTGTTCGCGGAGTGAGGGCGGACCCTGACCACGCAGGGGTCCGGACCAAATCTTTATCGCCTCGCCTCCGATAGCATACAAGAACCACATGGGGCGTGACGACCGAGCACGGCTACTCGCCGTCTCTCCGGACGGCCGACTCGACGAGATAGCGGCGACTCTCAGGTCGGTCGGTCACACCGTCGACACCGTCGCCGACATCGGGGCGGCCGTCGACGCCGCCGAGGCGGACGCCTACGACGGTGTGATCGTCCTCGACGCACCGGCGACCGAGGCTGCCGACGCCTTGGACGGTCCCACGCAGGTCCGGCAACTGGACGTGCTCACCGGGTTGCCGGTCGTCGTCTACACGCCGGAATCGGGACAGGAAGCGCTGATACGGTCCTTCGAGGCCGGGGCGACGGACGTCTGTCGCGTCCCGCCCGAGCGGACGGAACTGCTGGACCGGAAGATCAGTTACGCCGTCGGCGTCGGCGGGGCCTTCGACGACGAGCGAAACCAGCTCCGCTCGCTGTTCGACACCTACCCCGAGGACCTGTTCATCAAAGACGAGTACAACCGGTTGGCCAACCATACCGGCAAGGCCGACCACCTCGAGCACCTCGACGCCGAGTGGTACACCAACCTCTCGGACTACGAGTTGTTCCCGCCGGAGTTCGCCGACTTCCTCTACGAGGAAGAGCGGGCCGTCGTCGAGAACGAGAGGGTGATCACCGACAAGATAGAACACTTCCGGACGCCGACGGGACAGGACCGGTGGGTGTCGACGACCAAGGCGCCGCGGTACGACGCGGACGGCAACGTCGTCGGCATCGTCGGCGCGTCCCTGGAGGTGACCGACGTCAAGCGACAGGAACGGCAGTTGGCGGCCCTCTCGACGGCGTCGCGGTCGCTCACGCGCGCCGAGACGCGGGACGGTATCGCCCAGTCCGTCGTCGACATCGCCACCGAGATCAGTCCGCTCCCGCGCGTTCAGGTCGCCTACACCGACGACACAGGGGCGCTGTACCCGCCCGTCAGCGGGACGGAACAGACCGATCCGCTCGCCGCCGCGCCGCCGTTTGAGACACACGAGCAGTGGTACCACGCGGCTGTCGAAGACGGGTCGTCGGTACTCGCGGTGCCGCCGGGGACGGACGTGCCGTCCCTCGAGGAGGACGTGAGGGTCGAACGGACCGACGACGTCTCGGTCCCGGGGCTGTTCATCCCGCTGGGCGACCACGGCGTCATCGGGTTCGTCACCGACGGCGGCCCGCTCGACGGGTTCCCGATCGAACTCGCGCAGGTGTTGGCCGCCAACGCCCAGGCTGCGCTGGAACGGGTCGAACGGCAGCGCCAACTCGCCGAGACGACCGACCGATTCCGGGAGTTCACGCTGCTTGGCTCCCACGAACTCCGCAACCGCATCCAGACCGTCTTCGGGCAGATAGCGCGCCTGAAAGACGACCCGGACGGAGACACCGTCGCCGAACTGGAGTCGACCGTCGAGAGCGTCGACCGGTTGGTCTCCCAACTCGTCACTCTCGGCCAGACGGGGAGCGTCGCCACCGCGACCCAATCGGTCGACTTGGAGTCGGCCGCCGTCGACGCGTGGACCCGGATCGACCCCGACACGGCGACGCTCGTCTGCGAGGAGTTGCCGACGATACAGGCCGACCCGAGTTCGCTCGTCGAACTGCTGGACCACCTGCTTGAGAACGCCGTCGAACACGCCGGGTCGGGCGTCACCGTCACCGTCGGGTGGCTCGAGGACGACCGCGGATTCTACGTCGCCGACGACGGGCCCGGGATGTCCTCGGAGATGGTCGAACGGGCCTTCGACATCGATTGGGACGCCGCCGCCCGCCGCTCTGGCTACGGGCTCTACGTCGTCTCCACCATCACCGACGCCCACGGGTGGGCCGTCGAGATAGACGACGCGGCCGACGGGACGCGACTGGAGATACGCGGCGTCACTCGCCTGTCGTGAGCCACCGGACCGATACCGCTACTGTCGACCTCGAACAGTCGGACGACTACTGTTCGACTAGCCGTCGGAGTCGGTCGCGCCCGCCGGTGGAAAACGGGACGCCGTGGCCCATCGCCGCGGCCGCGAACGGCGGCGCCACGTCGGCCAGTCGCTCGATACTCGACCCGACTTGGGCCGTGTCGTCGCTCATCGCCCACGGCGAAGGGACCAGTTCCCCGTCGGCCTCGCGGACGAGGTCACCGAGGAAGGCGACGCCCAGCGATTCACTGACGTAACAGACGTGGCCGGGCGTGTGCCCCGGCGTGTGGTAGGCGGTGAAGGGGCCGATTTCGTCGCCGTCCTCGACGGTCCGGACCTCGCCGGTCGGCGCGTCGAGGAAGGGGTAGGTCAGTAGCTGTGAGAAGGACTTCCGACCCGTCCAGCGGGGGCGCTCTCGCCGGGCGACCAGCGGCGCGTCCGCCGGTCCAACGTACACCGGGGCGTCCAGTCCGACGATGCGGCCGAACCCGCCGACGTGGTCCAGATCGAAGTGCGTCAGGAGGACCCGGTCGACGTCCGATGGCGTGTGGCCCATCTCGTCGAGGGCGGCCGCTATCCGCCGGCCGTCGAACGGCGTTCCGGTGTCGACGAGTGTCACCGTCTCGCCGTCGTCGACGACGTAGGCGTTGACGCCACGGCACTCGACCCAGTGGACGCTGTCGGTCAGTCGCGTTCTCATACCTCATCCTACGACCACCGGACTCAAAAACTACCCCGTCAGTCCCAGCCGCGACCGAAGGAACGAGGCGGCGGTCTTAGCCTTCGACGGCGACGGATCGCGCGCATCTCGTCGTCGGTCAACTCGAAGTCGAACACCGCGAGGTTCGCTTCGAGGTGGTCGCGGCTGGTCGCCTTCGGGATGGTGGCGACCCCTTCCTGCTGGAGCAGCCACCGCAGCGCGACCTGCGCGGCGGACTTGTCGTAGCGGTCGCCGATGCGTTCCAGTAGCGGGTCGTCGATGACGCCGCCGTGACCCAGCGGGCTGTACGCCGTCACCATCACGTCGTGGATACGGCAGTAGTCCAGCAGCGGCGTCTGGTCCCAGAATGGGTGGTACTGGACCTGATCGGTGAATATCGGCTCCGGGCTGGCCTGCCGGGCAGCGTCCAGTTTGTCGACGTCGAAGTTGCTGACGCCGACGTGTCTGACCAGTCCCTCCTCGACGAGGTCAGCCATCGCCGACAGCGTCTCGGCGTGGTCGGCCGAACTGAGGTAGTTCGGCTGGTGGATCAACAGCAAGTCGACGTAGTCCGTCTTCAGCTTGCGGAGGCTCTCGCGCGTCGACTCGACGACGCGCTGGTAGCTCCGGTTGCGGGCGTCGAGTTTCGTCGTCAGGAAGATGTCCTCGCGGGCCACGTCGGCCGCGCCGATGCCGTGGCCCACCTCGGCCTCGTTGCCGTATGCCTGTGCGGTGTCGACGTGTCGGTACCCCATCTCCAGCGCCGTCGTCACGGCCTCCCGGCAGTCCTCGCCGGTCAGTCGCCACGTGCCGAGTCCGAGCGCCGGAACGTCGACGCCCTGTACGGTGACGTAGTCCATACGGCCGCTATGGGCCGCCCGCTGAAAACCGTCGCGGCGTCGACCGGACCTACCGCTCTAGGACCGCCCCGCCGGCGCCGACGGCCACGTCGACGTCACCGCGAACGACCGCCTTCAGGTTCGCGCCGCTGGGCGTGGCCTGCTGTCGCCACTCGCTGCCGTCGTATCCGTAGACTGCCCCGCCGCCGCCGACAGTGTAGCCGTCGGCATCGGCGTCGGTGACTTCGATGTCCCGCAGGCCGGCATCGCCCGTATCGGCCTTGATCCAGCGGCTCCCCGTCCAGTGGTAGACGATGCCGCCGCCGCCGGAGACCCACACGTCGTCGAAGCCGTCGCTGTCGACCCCGTAGAGGTTGACGTTCGCGTCCGCGATGCCGAGTCTGTCCCAACTCGCGCCGTCGCGCGTGTAGAACACCGACTGGTTGCCGTCGACGATGTGGCCGCTGCGGTCTTCGAAGAAGTCGACGGCGTTGATTGCCGACCCGGACCCGGGCGTGGTGTAGTCCCACGACCCGGTCGCACCGTTCTCGTAACTGAAATACATCTTCCCGGAGTCGCCGGCGACGTAGACGTTGGCCTCGCCGGCCTCGCCGGTCACCGAGACGTCGTTGAAGTTGTTGGTCACGTCCATCGGCGCCGAGTGGTCGACCAGTACGCCCGATTCGACGTCGTACTCCCCGATAGCGCCCGAGGAGCCGACGAACCACAGGCGCTTGCCGTCGTTGGTCACGTCCGCGCCGTAGAGGTTGTTGCCGTTGCCGGTCGGCCCGCCGTCGAGGACCTTTCGGTAGCCCTCCGGGGTCCGTTCGAGGACGACGCCGCCGCCCCCGACGGTGTACACGTCCGCGGCCGTCGTCTCCACGTCGTAGAGCGTGTTGCCCGTGGGGGACTCCACACTCGTCCACTGTTCTCTCTCGGCGGCGGCGCCCGGCACCGCGGCGATGGCGGCCGCCACACCCGCTGTCTTGAGCACGCTCCGTCGAGAGTGGGTCGTTCGAACCATCGCATCCGGTTGTACTGGTGGCTGATACTTAGTGGACGGAGACGTTTCAGACGATTCACGCGATTCACGACGATTTAGACTGCTTTCCCGTCGCTGTCTTGCGGTCGTAAAACGAGACAAAATTCTGAAAATCCAGCAAAACGAGCCAAACTATAGTAAATATCGTTGATAGGTGTCCGGGGTTGATGTGGTCGGGGTGCGTAGACAGGAGTGGGTCGCGCCGGGCCCCGACTCGACGACCGTCGGTGGACCGTACCCGCGTGACCCGGCTGGTACTGGTAGACAGTACCGTGCCGGTGGGTCGTCCGCCGGTATCGGTATCGACTGCCGCCCGGCGGTCACCTCCTCGGCCGCCGGGTCGGTCCCCGCCTCGACGGCGCGGGAACGAGCGACGCGACCGGCTCCCCAGCGGTCGCTACTCGCTCGATACGACCCTCCGCACGCTCCCACCCCTCTCCACTTCCGTTCCACTCGACTCACCGACGCCGTCGTTCCATCCACCGCGGGTCGCCACGCCGTCGCGGCGGCCTCACTCGCCGCCGCGTGCGGCGAGGCCCGCGAGGTGGCCGGCCTGTTCGGTGATTATCTCCTCGGTGCCGAGCCGTGCCGCCGCCTCGCTGCCCGGCAGGCAGAACACAGGCACGCCGTCGGCGATGCCGGCGGTCGCTCTCGACCCGACTACCTTCGTCCCGATGTCCTCGAAGGAGAGCCGCCGGAACAACTCGCCAAAGCCCGGGAGTCCCTTCTCGAACAGCGGTTCGACGGCGTCGACGGTCACGTCGTCGGGCGTCACGCCCGTCCCGCCGGTGGTGACGACGATGTCGACGTCCTCGCGGCCGACCAGCGCGTCGACGGCCGACTGGACGTTGTCGTAGCCGTCCCGGATTATCTCGCGTGTCGTGACCTCGTCGCCGTTGGCCCGTAGCGCGTCGGCGATGGCGTCGCCGGCGGCGTCGTCCTC
>NZ_WPCA01000147.1 GCF_009741825.1 Halapricum sp. CBA1109 | reverse complement strand
GTCGGTTCGACGTAGTACCGGCCGTCGGACGAGAGGTACTCACGGTCGACGTAGGACATAACCTGCCGGATTGAGTCCTCGAAGGAACTGAAGCTGTCGGCGCACTCGGCCGGACAGACGTCCCGCGCGTCGAAGCCGTAGAGGTTGTTCTTCTCTTGGGCGATGGCGGAGGTGCCGTAGGCCGACTCCAGACAGGCGTGGGCGGCCTGATAGATGGCGTCGACGTCACGCTCGTTCTGGACGTCGACCCAGACGTCGCCGAGGCCGACGAGCGGACTCGACGGCTTGAGACCGGCGATGGCGTCGTCGAGTTCCGCGCCGCTGATGTCGACGCGGACATCGATTGGCGTGTCGACCGTGATCGACTGTGGCTGCCGGACGGTCCCGCCGGGACGGTCGCCGCGGCCGTCGTCGAGATATCGCTGGACGGACCAGCCGGTCGGTGCGTCGGCCCACGCGACCTTCCACCACGTGTAGCCGTCGGCGGAGACGATGCCGTCGGTGACGGTGCCCGTCTCCCCGTCGGAGGCGGTGCCGATGTCGCTGCTGTCGATGTCCGGTTTCTGTCTGACGTTCAGATCGACCGTCGACTGGACGGTCTGGCCGATGTCGAACGCCGGCGGTTCGCCCCCGGCGGCGTCCAGCGGTGCGGGCGAGAGGTTGGTCTCGCTGACCCATCCCATCAGTCCGCTGTTGAACGCGACCCGCCAGAAGAGCACGCCATCGACGAGTTTCGGTCCGTCGCGAACGTAGCCCGCGTCGTCCATCCGGGCGATACCCTCCTCGACCGAGGACCGGTCTGGTCGTCGATACACGGTCGTGTCGACCACCGGCGAGACACGCTGTTCGATGTCGAACGCGCCGGCGACCGAGAGCTTCGTCCGCGGTGACCACCCCGTCTTGCTGTTGTCGTACTCGATTTCGTACCAACTGAACCCGTCCGCCGTCACCGGGCCGCCGACGGCGCTGCCGGTGACTCCCTCCGGTTGGGTGAAGACGACGTTGCGGTCACGGACCGCCGGGTCGGAACGGACAGTCGTCACTTGGCTCGTGACGACCCGCTCGCCCCGTTCGAGTAGTTCCCCTTGGTCGGTCGTCGACTCGCCGTCGGTCACGAGCGAGACGAACCGGTCCCAGGGCCACGTGGGGCCGGGGTCGACTTTCCCGCCGGTGACGCGGTTACAGTTGTCCGGTGCCGGAATCTGTTCGTGGCCGATCAGGCCGCCCGCACCGCCGTAGGCCGAACACGGTGCGATGTCGTACTCGGGATGGCGCTTCGGGATGCTGTAGGTGTCACACAGCCACCGGGTGAGGTCCGCGACCGCGCTGATCTGTGCCGACGGAAAGTCCGTCTGGCCGGCGCGCCCGGCCATCTCGATGTTGATACTCGTGTCGTTGTACGGCCCGTTGCCGTTCGTGTACGCGACGTCTTTGGGGTCGACCA
Source organism: Halapricum sp. CBA1109 (assembly GCF_009741825.1). Taxonomy (GTDB): domain Archaea; phylum Halobacteriota; class Halobacteria; order Halobacteriales; family Haloarculaceae; genus Halapricum. Next base: position 4,948 of record NZ_WPCA01000147.1, on the reverse strand, counting down.
TCTTCGTTATCGTCCCGTCGAAGCCGACGACGTAGTGTGAGGAGACGTTCGACCCGGGATTCTGGAACGTCGCGATTCCCGCGTCGCGTCGCCCTCTATCGTGTGGAGCACGACCCACCGGAGGTCGCTCGCGTCCCGGTTCGTACTCGTGTAGTTCGACCCCGCCGCTGGGACGTACTCTATATCGGGCTTGTCCGCCGCTGCGGTCGGTAGTCCCCCGACTCCGATTCCCCCTGCGAGTGCTCCCCCTGTGACTCCGAGGAAGCGCCGTCGTGATTGGCGCATTGCGACTCCGGGTTGGGACCCGACCCTATTATAATTAATTTTTGTAGAACATAACTAACTTTGTCTTCCGCCGCACTGTATCTATCCCGTCGACGGCACAGCCATTATGCCGGAGGCCCGCACAGACCTCACTATGAGCGAGGACTGCATCTTCTGCAGTATCGTCGACGGCGAGATACCGAGCCGCACGGTCTACGAGGACGACACTGTGCTGGCGTTTCTGGACGCGAACCCGCTGGCCCCGGGGCACACGCTCGTCATCCCGAAGACCCACTACGAACGGTTGAACGACGTGCCGGCGGCGACGGCCAGCGAGTTGTACGCTCGCCTGCACGAACTCGTCCCGGCGGTCGAGGACGCCGCGGACGCGCCCGCCTCGACGGTGGCGTTCAACAACGGCGAGGCCGCCGGCCAGGAGGTGCCACACGTCCACGCGCACGTCGTCCCCCGGACGGCGGACGACGGCGGAGGACCGATACACGGCGTCTTCGGCAGTCGTCCCGACCTCTCGGACGACGAACTGGACGCCCTCGCGGACGCTATCCGGGACAATCAGTAGTCAGTCGATCAGGACGACGTGGTCGCCGTCACACTCCGGGCAGGCGTCGTAGTCGGTGAAAAACTCCTCCTCGCAGTCTAAACAGTGGTGTGTCGGCGCGTCGGCGTTGTCGGTGGCGCTCTGTTTGAACTTCTCGACTTTGCGCCCCATATCCTCGAACAGGCCCATACGTGTTCGGAGGGCGGCCAGCGGTAAAAAACCGCCACTCAGAGGGATTCCCGCAGGAGGAGGTCGTAGGCGAGCAGTTCGTCGCCCTCGACGCTGTCGAACCCCGCCGTGGCGAGGCCGAAGAGGACGGCGAGGCCGACGACCTGTCTGGTCGCGGCGTCGGTGTCCGCGCCGGGGTCGACCGGTTCGGTCAGTTCCGGGAGCGTCTCGACGTCGAGGACCTCTCGGAGGTCGACGCCCGTGCCGGCCAGTGTCGCGAAGTCCTCGACTGCGGCCCGGAGTTGGGTCTCGAAGCGGTCGTGGTGGGGCGAGTCCGTCTCGAAGGTTCGCGCGCCGTTGCGGACGCCGTCGAGGTACTGGACGACCGCGGGGTCGAAGACGCCCTCGCGGTCCCCGCGGTCGGTCTGTCGCTCGCCACAGCGCGGGCAGAACCGATCACTGTCGTCCACCGGCCCACTGCAGTACGGGCACTCGGCCATACCCGACGTTGCTCGCCCCTCGCTCAAGAGGGTTGTGTCCGGACCGACCGCTGGTCGTCGTCGGAACGAATATGGCGTGGTCGCCGGAGCGACCTGCCAGCCGCGAAAAGGCCTCCCTGTTCTGCTATCCCGCCGTTCCGGAGGCGGACACCCGTACTATCCGTGGCGGTCAGTAAATGCTTTGTGGAACCGGCCGACGCGACCCGCAAAAGCGTATAGGGGTGGGGTTCGAACCCCCGGGTATGCACGGCCGGGACGACACCGAACTGCCGGGAGCGCTGGTCGAGGAGTATCTCGACCGCGAGCAGGGGACGCGGGCGCTGCTTGACGAACTCGAACAGCTAGCGCTCGAGGGCGACCACGAGGCGGTCCGCGAGCGGATCCGCGGACTGGCCGAGGAGAACGCCGGCGTCTTCTTCGCCGTCGCGCTCAGCCTCACCGGGTCGAAACAGTTCTTCGGCGACGTCGAGGCCCAACTCGACGTGACCGCCGCCGACCGCCTGCGGGAACTGCCCGAGACCTACCCCACGCTGGTCGAACCGTTCAGCATCGTCCGCACCGAGCAGTCCCACGACCGGTACAACCCTGTCACCGGCCTCTCGACGACCACGACCTACCACGCCGAGGAGGAGGTGCCGCTGATCCGCTACGGGATGCAGTCGGGCGACGTGACGCTGCTGGAGGCGACCGAGTCCCCACAGGAGGTCCTGCAGGTCGCAACCTACCTCGTCCAGTCGACGACCGACTCGCTTGAGGCCGCCATCGAGCAGGAGCACTCGGTCAACACCGAGGAACTCAGCGGCCTCATCGACCGCCGTGAGGAACTGGAGACCGAACTCGACCAGCTACGGGACCTCATCGACGAACTCCGGCGTCGCCCCGTCGGCGACGAGTGAACGACGCGGCGCTCCCGGCTACAACCCGGCCAGCAACCGGTCGATGTCCTCGGCCGTGTTGAACACGTGGACCGACGCCCGAACGGCCCTGTCGGGATGGGGGAGCGACCGGACGACGACGCCCGCCTCGGCCAGTCGCTGGACCGTCGCCTCGGGGTCGTCGACCCGGAAGGTCACCAGTCCGGATTCGTAGGTCTCGGGACTCAGCAACTGCTCGTCGTCGAGGCCCTCTTTCAGCCGCGCGGTCAGCGGTTCGACGTGGTCCTGAATCGTCTCCATCCCGATGTCCTCGACGGTGTCGATGGCCTCCGCGAGGCGACGTACGGCAGTGGCGAGGTGGTCCCGATCTCGAACCGCCGTGCGCCCGCCCGAAAGTCGTACCCCTCACCGCCCATCTCCTCGACGCCCATGTAGCTGAGCCGGCGCGGTTCGAGGCTCGCTATCGCGTCGCTGTCGACGTAGAGGAACCCGCCGCCCCAGACGCCCATCAGCCACTTGTGGCCGGCGCCGGCGACGAAGTCCGCCCCCCACTGTTTCACGTCGACGGGGACCTGTCCCGGCGACTGGACGGCGTCGACCAGCACCTGCGCGCCGGCGTCGTGGGCGACGTCGACCACCTGCCCGACGGGCAACTGCGTGCCGTGGGTCCACGTGAGACTCGACAGGGTCACCAGTCGCGCGTCCGCGACGGCGTCTTTCAGCGCGTCCATCGAGAGCCGCCCGCCCTCGGTCTCTACCACTCGGACCTCGATGTCGGCCACGTCCGCGAGGCGGTCCCACGGCAGCGTCCCGGCGGGGTGTTCGAGGTCGGTCCGGACGACCACGTCGCCGGGTTCCCAGTCGATAGCGGCCGCGACGCGGCTGATCCCGTCAGCCGTCGAGTTCGTCAGCGCTATCTCCTCGCCGTCGGCGCCGACGAAGTCCGCGACCGTCTCGCGGGCGGCGTCCATCGCGTCGAAGGCGACGGGGTACATCCCCTCGTCGGTCGGGGCCTCGTAGCCGTGGCGAGTCAGGAAGTCGGTCACCGCCTCGACCACGCGGCGGTGGCTGGGACTGGACGCCCCGGTGTTGAGATAGGCCGTCTCCTCTAGCGCCGGCATCGACGCACGTAGCGACTCCGGATCCATACTCCCCTCTCGGTGCGCCGACGGTTCGTACCTTTCGCCCACCGGCGCTCAGACGCGCCCGCGAGCATCCCGCCGGCCGTGACCGCGACCAACGCCGCGAGCAGCGTCCCGCCGGCGTAGACGACCGCCTCGCGGCGGTCGCCCTGCTCGTACAGTTGGACGGTCTCGACGGCGAAGCTCGAAAACGTCGTGAACGCGCCACAGAAGCCCGTCCCGACGAGCAGCGTGGCGCTCTCGCCGACCGGGAGGGCGAGGACGGCACCCAGCGCGAAACTCCCGGCGACGTTGACCGCGAAAGTGTCCCGGCGCGCGCCCTCCAGCAACTCGCCGACGAGGTAGCGGCCGACGGCCCCGCAGACACCCCCGAGGCCGACGAGGACGGCCGGCGGGATCATACAAGCCCCCGCGTGACCCGTCTGGCCAGTAGGACGGCGGCGATGGCCAGCGCGTAGTTGGCGACGACGTTGACCGCCGCCAGCGCCGGGGACAGCGCGGCCGTCTCGACGGCGAACGTCGAGTAGGTCGTGAACGACGAGAGGAAGCCGGTGCCGGCGACGGTCCGCGTCTCCGAGCGCAACACGCCCGCCAGTCGGGACTCGTACAGCAACAGCCCGAGGGCGAAGCTTCCGGCGACGTTGACCGCGAGCGTCCCCCACGGGAACCCCGCCGGGAGGACGACGTCGACGGCGTACCGCAGCACCGCGCCGGCGAACCCGCCGACGGCGACCAGCAGGACGGTCTCGGCTTCCCTGACTCGCTCGGCGGTGACTGCCATACTCGCCGCTGGGGGAGGCCGGGACTCGTAGCTATCGGTCCCAGTCGATCCAGTCCTGCTCCCACCCGGCGCGGGACTCGGCCTGCTTGCGGGCCCGCTCCTGGTCCTCCCGCCGGGTCCGGTTGCGCTCTATCGTGTCGGCGGACTCGCCCTCGACCAGCATCGGCCGGAAGGCGACCGTCCCCAGTCGCGTCGCCACGTCGCCGTCCTCGACGATGGAGAGCGTCTGCTCGCGGGTGCCCAGCGGCATCACCAGTCGGCCGCCCTCTGCCAACTGGTCGACCAGCGCGCGGGGCGGGCTGACCGCCGCGGCCTCAAGCAGGATGGCGTCGTAAGGGGCGTACTCCGGGAGGCCGTCGCTGCCGTTGCGCTTGTCGACGAACACGCCCTCGTAGCCCGCCGAGGCGAGGTTCGAGCGCGCGTCGTAGACCAGCCGTCGGTTGATATCGATGGCGTGGGTGTCGGCGTCGCCGACTATCTCGGCGACGGCGGCGGCGGTGTAGCCGACGCCCGCGCGACGACGAGCGCGGTGTCCCCGGGGTCGGGCGCGAGCGCTTCCAGCAACCGCGCGGCCGTCGACGGCGCGAGCACGCGGGTCCCCATCCGGTCGAACGCCCGGTCGGCGTAGGCCGCCCGGTCGTCCTCGACGAACTCGTGGC
>NZ_WPCA01000023.1 GCF_009741825.1 Halapricum sp. CBA1109 | reverse complement strand
CGTAGGCGCGTTACACAGGCGGTGAGAAACCGGAACGGGTCGTCCGGCGTACTGGCGGGCGTTGCCGAACAGGGGTCACCTTTCGGCCGTGGCGGAGTCGAGTTCATTACCGTGGTCAGGGTTGCATCGCCAAAGCACACGCCCCACCGCCGACGCCGGTCCGCACGGTATGGTGAAAACGGTAGTGTTCAGATAAGTACCGAAACAAAAGAGTCTGTTTCTGCCGGTCAAACCAACCGAATCCTGGTGGCCTGCCGAAAATCGAAGATTTTCGGGCGGCCGGAAAGACGGCGTCTTCCGGCAAACTGAAAGGGCGAGGCCAGTTCCGGGAACCCCGGCGGTCGCAAGAGCGGACGTCTTGCGAGCACATCAGAAATCTCCGATTTCTGAGGACGATGTAAGCACGCGACCATCGGGAGCGCGCGTGGTCCGAGAGAGCAGCGCTCTCTCGTCATCTCGGAAATCTTCGATTTCCGGTGACAGCGAGCCGCGGGACCGGAACTGGCCGAGGGCTTTCTATCGCCTCGCACTCTTATCTGAACACTATATTCGGATCGGCCACTGCACTTATGACACCTGATACCGAAGATATGCCGATGACACACATCGACTGCGTGGGGTCGGGGGAAGGTCGTGCGCAGTCGAGCACGATAGGGGTCGTCCTGCTGTTTGGCCTCGTCGTCGCCGGGACGACGATGGTCGTGCTGGTCGGCGCGACGGCGGTCACCGACAGCCAACAGCAGTCCGACATCGACCGCGCGACCCAGGAGTTGACGCTGTTCGACTCCCGGGCCGCGATGGTCGCCCTCGGCGACTCGGAGGTCCAGACCGTCCGCCTCAACGGCGGTGGCGGCGGGTACGACGTCCACAACGACAGCGGGTACATCAAGGTCACGAACACGAACTACATCGACGACGCGACGCGCCGGACGGAGGTGCTGTTCAACGAGACGCTCGGGGCGTTGGTGTACGACGTCGGTGACCGCGAGATAGCGTATCAGGGCGGCGGCGTCTGGCAACGCGGCGAGAACGGCGGTGCGACGATGATATCCTCGCCTGAGTTCCACTACCGCGACGCGACCCTGACGCTCCCGGTTATCCGCGTGAACAACACCGACTCGGCGAGCGGCTCCATCGCCGCCACCGTCGAGAAGAGCCAACAGACCCGCCGGGTGTTCCCCAACAGCAGCACCGACTACAGCGCCGGGGACCAGAGCTACCGCAACCCCATCCGCAACGGGACGGTCAACATCACCGTCCACAGCGACTACTACCTCGGCTGGGCGGAGTACTTCAGCGAGCGAACTGACGGTGACATCACCATCTTCGACGGCAACAACACCGTCCGCCTGACCCTCGCCACCGTCTCGGGCGCCGTCGGTGACTTCGATATGCCGCTGGAGGGCGAGTCCCTCGAGATTCAGGGGATGGCGAACGCCCACTCCATCAGCGAGTTCGATATGACGCTCCGCCACGACGGGGGCAGAGGGTTCAACAACATGCACTGGGCGTGGTACGTCGAGAACCCCGACGAGAAGTTCGAACTCCACTTCTACTCCGACAGCAAGTGTAAGGGCGGCCCGGGCGGCGGCAGTTTCGACGGCGACATCGACGTGAGCCTCTACTACTACAACGACACCGGTCCGACCACCGTCGAGGAGGAGTGGCAGAACACCGACCTCGACGGGAGCGACTACTCAGTCGACTGCGCCGACGGCACGCTCAGCCTCGACCTGATCCCGGCGAGTTCGGGTATGGTCTACGACGACATCTCGATGACCGGCAGCGACAACAAGTGGATGCTCGGCCCGGAGATCCGTGACCACTCTGTCTCCGGTCCGACCACCTCGTTCGACGACGGCGCCGACACCGGCAACTACACCGTCGGCGACAGCGAGAATATGGGCTTTCTCATCAACCACTACCTCGGCAAACTCGCGCCATCCTACGACCTGCGCGTGACCGACGGCCCCGGCGGGAGTTCCCGCGTCAACGAGGGCAGTTCCTTCGGGACCCTCAATTACGGGCTGACGACCGGCGACCAGTACCTGACGTTCCTCCACGTCACCGAGAACAGCATCGACATCGACATCGACTGACCTTACCGCTCGAAGGACATCGTCATCCGCACTTCCTGTATCGAGAGCCGTTCGGGGTCCGCCAGATCACAGAGCACCGACCCGCTGTCGTCGTCTATCGTACAACTATCGACGGCCGGTTGCCGTTCGAAGTACGCCCGCCAGAGGTTCCGGCGCGGCGACGTGACGTTGATCGTCACGTCCGAGACGCCGCCCGTCTCGTGGAGGTCGAGGTTCCGAAGCGCCGCCTGCGCCCGGACCCGGACCGTCGACCCGCCGATGCTCGTCGATTCGCGGGACTGGGTGACCGCCATCGGGAGGTGGACTCGCTCGCGTTCGAGGACGAACGACGGGTCGCGGACGACGCGGCCGCCCTCTCGCTGGGCCCGGAACACCGCGCCGGCGCTGTAGATTATCCGCGTCCCGGACTCGCCCTCGTATACTAGGGGTTCGTAGCTGTACTCGCGGGCGAAGGCGTCCCCACTGGCGTCGGTTCCGGTGACGTTTATCGACACTTGGTCGGTGAAATACACCGTCGAGTCGGTCAGTTTCACCTCGGTCGCACGGCTCGGTGCGCCCCGCAACAGCACGTCGTCCATATTGTCGGCGAGGACGTCGAAGGCCCGTTCGGCGTTGTTTGTCTGCTCGAACTGGCGGGCGTCGTCCAAATCGCCGAAGCCCACCACTGACACGAGCGCGACCATCGACAGTATCAACGCGAACACGAGCGTGAAGCCGAGCACCTCGCTGACGCCGCGGTCGTCCGTTTCAAACATCTTCGATCACCAGTGAACCGCTCCTGAGCGTGATCCGATACCGGCCGCCGTCGATGCGGGACTCCTCGACCGGTGCCGTCGTAGTGACGTTCACCCGGACGGTGATATCCGGTTGGGTCGTCCGCAACGCCAGATACGGGTTACCGCCGTTTGGATTCAGTTCCGCCGCGTAACTGCTTCCCGCGATGTCCACCGGGAGCGACCCCGTGGTGTTCACGGTGTCGGCCCGCGCGGGACGGGCGCTCTCTATCATCCGGTCGGTCCGGGAGACGTCGGTGGCCAGTTGCTGGCCGACGACCTGCAACTCCGCGCGGACGGTCTCCTCCCGCTGTTCGCTCACGAACGTTCCGCCGACGATGAACAGCGACGTGATGACGATAGTCACCAGCCCGAGACCCAGCACGTACCCGACGTTCGTCGAGACGGCGCGGTCGTTCATCGCGGCTCACCCGGGGCGACCCGGACCGTCGCGTTGTAGTTCGTCGTTCCCGTCTGGTAGTCGACGATGACGTCGGTGCTGTAGACGGCGTACGTCTCCCGCGGCGACCCCGAGGACCCCGGGCCGTCCAGCAGGGCACCGAGCAGCGACGGCGAGGCGTCGGTGACGAGCGAGTACCGGCCCGCTGCCTGATCGCCGTTGTCTATCGACACGTCGAGCGTCGACGTGCGGTCGAGTCCCTCGCCGAACAACAGCGGCTGACACTCCCGGTCGCCGACGACGCCCGTGGTGACGTTTATCTCCGCGGTCGGTCCCGGCGTCGTACAGGTTCCCTCGGGGTTGCCGTTCACGTAACTCGTCACGGCCACCTCGCTCCCGTCGTCGTAGATTCTGACGCTCCAGTCGTCGGCTCCGTCGCTGAACGTCACCTCGAAACAGCCGCTACAGGAGCCCGGTGACCCGGTGGCGAGCGACGCCCGGGAGACGTTCAGTCCCACGTCACGGACCTGTTCGACGCCGGACTGGACGCTCCAGTCCGCGGAGCCGTCGGCGGCGACGAACGGCTGGGTCGTGTCGTTGTGCGCGATGCGGGTTCCGTTGACCGTCTCGACGTAGCGCACGTCGAGAATCTGCCCCTGTGCCGCTAGCTGTGACCCTAACGCCGTATCGAGGTCGGCGACGCCCGCGGAGACGTTCTGTGCAGGGAAGGCGTCCTCGGTGTTGTTGTGTGCGTTCGCGTGGGCGATCAGTTCGCCGGTCGCCTCGTCGACGATGTCCCGCGTCTCGGCGCCGCCGGAGCCACCGATGGACTCCCCGCGCGTGGCGAGGTTCTCGGTGAAGATGACGGAGTTGAGGATGAGCGCCAAGGCGACGAACGTGACGGCGATGACGAACCCGCCGACGAGGATGAGTTGCCCGCGGTCCCGGCTCAGATCCGCCATATCGTCACCTCCACCGTGACGACGGTGAACACGGAGCTGTCGGTCTCCATCCCGCCGGTGTAGAAGCTCACGTCGTCGTCCCGCTGTGTCTCCCGGAGCGTGACGTCCGTCGGCGACTCCGCTTCGTTGTAGAGAGTGTCGTTCTTCGTGAGGACGACCGGTCGCGAGACGGTGACGGCGTTGTCGCTCGCCACGCCCTGGTCGACGAGGGCTATCTCGCCCATCCGCCCGTCAGGCTGGCTGTACACCAGCCGGATGTTGTACGCGATGCCCTGCTGGCTCAGTGACGACTCCAGCAAGTCCCCGAACGCGGTCGGTGGGCCGCCGCTGGGATACGCCCCCGTATCGACCCCGTGGAAGTCCCCAGTCGTGCTGTTGACGTACAGGACCGTCGGCTTCAGCGTGCCGTTGTCCGCCGCCGACGCGAGGATGCCGGCCCCGACGGCGCGCTGTTGGTTCTCGATGTGCTGGCTCGACGTACTCGCCGACAGCGGCGTCACCGTCGTCACCTGCAGCGCGAACAGCAGGCTCGACAAAAGCAGCAACGCCGCGACGATGCCCTCAAGCGTGTGGGCCTGTCCGCGGTCCATCACCACATCACCACCGTCAGCGACACCGCCTGTCCGTCGAGCGTCACGACCCGCCGGGCCGACACCGACGAGACGGAGCCCTGTTCGAAGGAGGGGCCGGCCTGTAGTGCGACGTCGCCGCTCCCGGATGTGCAGTCGCCGCTCGATTTGACGGTCAGCGACGTGGTGTCTGCGTCCCAGCAGTGGATGTCGTCGCCGTCACTCAGGTCCGGGTGGCCGACGCGCGTGACGGTGACGTTCACGCTGAGTCGACCGTCGAGGCCGAGTTGCTGTCCGACCGTCTCGCCGTCGCCGTAGTTACAGCTCCCGGGGTCCTCCCTGTCGAAGAACTTGGCTGTACAGGTCGCGTTCAGGACGTACGGCTCCGACGCGTTGCCCAGTTGCCGCTGGGTGAGTTCGTCGGCGGCCCGGTTGACCGCGACCGTCTCCTCCTGTGAGCCGGTGTTGAACGGTTCCAGCAGATCCGGGACGAACAGGAACACGAACGTCAACACTAACAGAAAGAGGCTGATGCCGACGGCGAGGTCTATCGTCGTCTGTGCGCGTGTGTCGTGGGTCATATCGTGGGTCTCACGCTCGCCGACTGCGGACTGTCTCCCGGCAGTCCCGTCGGCTCGTCTCGATGTGTATTCCCCACAGTGTGAGCCACAGATATAGACGTTGTGGCCACCTATCAGAAGTGATATGGTAGCTTGCGCGGGACGATACCGCTCGGGCCGACGCCGTCACGCGGTTCTGTCCGACCAGGATCAAAGAGCGCGGGCGCCTACTAGGACGTTGAAAACTAGCGATACTGTTAATCAGGTGTAGCGACACGTACGACCAATGGCACGCCGCGGATTCGCCGACGAGCGGGCGGCCTCGGAGTTGATCGGTCCCGTGTTGCTCATCGGGGTCGTTCTCACGGGCGCGTTGCTCGTGGCGGCACTGGGCGCTTCGACTATCGAGGACCAACAGGCAGACCAGGAGTCACAGGCTTCCGGCGTCCTGATTCAGGAGGTCGACTCCCGGCTGAGCACGCTCTCGACGTCGAGTTCCGCGACCACCGCCGAGTTCACCTTCGGCGACAAACTCAGCGGGACGCCCGAACTCGTCACCGCCGGCGGCTATCTCAACGTCACGGTCAACCGCAACAGCGCCTGCAGCGTCTCGATACCGCTCGATTCGATCCGGCTCCAGACCGAGACGGCGACCGTCGCCTACGAGGGCGGTGGGACGTGGCGACAGTCTGAGGGCAACGGGACGGTTATGCAGACCGCACCCGAGTTCGAGTACCGCAACGGGTCGCTGGACATCTCGGTGGTCAACCTTACCGGTACCGTCCATCAAGAGACCAACGTCGCGACGCTTGACTCGGCCGCCTCACAGTCCAGCACGCGGGTCGTCCGGGACACGCTGTTCCAGGGTGAGTGTATCCGCCCCGACAACGTCACGCTCTCGGTCCGGAGTGACTTCCACGACGCGTGGTCTGACTACCTCGCCGCCGAGACGGGGCTGGCCGAGGACACGGCCCGGCCCGCCGGGGACAGCGACCACGTCCACCGCCCCGACGACCGGACGGTCGAGATACACCTCAACCAGAGTTCGCTCCCGCAACGGACCGACGACGAGAGGAACAACGTCGTCAACGTCACCGGTGCGGACTACATGGACTCGGTGACCGTCTCCGACGACGGTATCGCTATCGACAAGGACGCGAGCAACACCTACAGCGTCTTCGCGGAACCGGTCTCCGAGCAGGTCGAGATAGGGACTGTCCGACAGATAGTAGAGGCCGACAACGTCACGCGCCCGCCGCTGGACGTCGCCTTCGTCATCGACGAGTCCGGGTCGATGGGCGACCCGGGGCCGGGCGGAGACATCAAACGCGAGTCCGCACAGGCGGCGATGAAGCAGTTCACGACGTTCCTCGACGGCGATATGGACCGCGTCGGGCTAGTCGGGTTCGAGGGCAACAAGGTCAGCCGGTACTTCCGGACGGACGACTACCTGTTGACCAGCGACTTCGAGACGTTCAACGACAGCACGGTCGAGAGCACCACGTCAAGCGGCGGAACCGACACCTCCGGCGGGATGAGCAAGGCCACCTCGATGCTGGACCTCAAGAGCAACGAGACCCGAAACCGCATCGTCGTCCTGCTGAGCGACGGCGTCAACGACTACGAGGACTGGTGGGTCGGCGACACGTACTTCGACTGTGACAACGAACCCGGGTACAGAAACTACGACTGCTACGGGTGGCACGACCTTCGATATCAACGGCGACAGCTCTATCACACCAACGCGGCGACGGCCGTGATGGCCGAGAACGCCTCCCGGACCGGCGTCGAGACGTACACCGTCGGCTTCGGCGACCGGAGCAACATCGACGACGAGTTCCTCAACGGGACGGCCGTCGCGGCGACGGCGAGTACTTCTACGCCGAGGACGCCGAGGCCCTCTCGGACGTCTTCTCGGCCATCGCAAAGCGCGTCTCAAGCACCGAACAGGTCGGCCGCTACCCCGTCTCGACGAACCTCTCGACCGACAGCACGGTCAGCGCGCCCCAGATAACCGGCGACACGAGCAGGTTAGCGACCGTCTCCGACGGCGGCACGGAGTTCGTCAACGTCAACGACCCGACGGCCCCGTCGGCGTTCAGCCACGCCTTCGCCGTCGCCGGCGGCGAGATGGTCGAGTTCGAGGCGACCCAGTACGGCTGTGCCGAGTGGCGTGCGACCGGACAAGTCGAGACCATCAACGGCTCGCAGTTCCCCGTCACCCGTTGTGCCGAGATGGATCCCGCGAACGAGACTGTCGTCGAGGGCGAGGACGTGACCGTGTTCACCAACGACGACACCGCGGCGTTCAACGACTTCCTCGACAACACCTCCGCCGCCGAGTGGCAGACCAATCTCACCGAAGCCCTCGACGGGTACGGCGGCCTCTACAACCGGAGTTCCGACTCGCTCGAACTCAACAGCAACCAAGTGTTGGTCCTGTATGACTTCCCCGACGGCCGCAACACCGACAACCGAATGTTGATGCTCTACCGGGTCGGCCTCTCCGAGGAGAACGCCCGGCCCGAGGGCGTCGTCGACATCACCGTCTCGGAAGTCGAACTCGACGAGGGCAGCTAGCTGTCGAAGGTCACGTCGATGACCGTGTGCCGGACGTACACTCGTTCGGTCCCCTCACAGGAGACGGTCGTCGTCGGACCGCTGTCGTCGGTGTCGAAGGCCGTGTCCTCGAAGTACTGTCGCCACTGGGCCGCCCGCGGGGAGTCTATCTCGACGGCGACATCGGTCGCCGAATCGGCCGACCCCGGACCGCTGTCGGCAGTCGGGTACAACAGTGTGGTGTTCGTCGACCGCCCGGTCACGCGGAGCGTGCTGTCGCCGCCGTAGGTCCGCCCCTCGATAGCGTCCAGCGTCACCAGCGAGATGACCGCGCCGCGGTCCCGACAGACCAACCCCGGATCGTGGTTGAGGACGCCGCTCTCCCAGTCCTCGGCGCCGCGGAAGGTCGCCCCGTTCTCGTAGACGACCTCGGTGTCGTCGGTCCGGTAGACGAGTGCGTTCAACGGCACCGTCGCCTCGTAGTCCGATCCGGGGTGGTCGACGGTCACCGTCGCCGACGACGACTGTTCGACGTACATCTGGCCGCCGTCCAACTCCAGGGCGTCCGTGCGGGTCTCGGTCTGGCCCTCCTCTATCTCGTCGAACGACCGGGCGATCAACTCGAAAGTCGTCTCGGCGTTCCGGAGTTGCTGGTCGGTGCTGAAGTCCTCCAGTTGGCCGAGGCCGATGATGCTGACCAGTCCCACGGACCCGATGACGATACTGAACGTCAGGACGAACCCGAGCGTGTCGCTGAGGCCGCGGTCACCGACGGCGACGGTCCGCGGCCGACGGGTCCCGTCCATCAGGACCCCTCCTCGATTGCGACACCGTCGAGTTCCGGACTGGTCGCCGACGAGGACGAGGTGAGCCGGACCTCGACCCACAGTTCGGACTCCTTGCCGCCTCTGAACCCGCTGACGTCGACCGTCCCGGTCCCGTCGTCGCTCGCGCCGAGGGTTATCGTGTCGCTCTCACGGCCCGGCGCGCGAACCGTCAACTCGATGCTCTCGCCGCTGTCGATGTCGGCGTCGTAGGAGAGGTCGAGTTTCTTCATGTTGACCGCGCTCCCGGACTTCGAGGCCGTCTCGACGTACCCCTCGGTGACGTTGGACAACCGTTCGACCTGGTCGTCGGTCAGGCGGTCGTCGTACACTCTGACGTCGTCTATCGCGCCGTCGAGGTACCGGGCGTCGGTGGCGAGGTCGGTGGCGATACCGGCGTCCTCACCGCTCGCGGACTCCATCTCGTCCGGCCGCGAATCGATACCGACTCGCGTCCCGTCGACGTACGACCGCATCACCTCGCCGTCGAACGTTCCGACGAGATGGTAGTACCTATCGGCTCTGTGGTCGATTCCCTCCGGAGCGGTTCCGTACAGGGTGCCGCCGTCGTTGATAGCGAAGATGAAGTCGTTACCCCCGCTGAACAGCATATTGTAGGCGTATCCCTTCTCGAACAACCAGATGTACCCGCCCTGTCTGCTGTCCTTGTTGACCCACATCGAGACGGTCACTTCGTCGTCGGACATCTCCAGCGAACTGTCGTCGGGGACGGTGAGGTGGTCGTCCGAGCCGTCGAACGACAGCGCTGTCGTCCCGGCGATGCCGTCGGTCGTCGATGGGCCGCCTTCGAGGCTGCCGTCGTTGCTCCCGGCGACGTCGACGACAGAGCCACCGTCGAACGGCCAGTGGCTCACGAGCGATCCGTCGACGCTCCCCGGCGGCGTTCCGAGTTGCAGACGCGCCGCGCCGTAGTCGCCGTAGGAGTCGTGGACGACGCCGACGGACCGGTCGGCGCTGTCCCAGTCGCCTCCGGTCTGCCAGACGTACGGTCCGGTGGCGCTGATCCCGCCGGCGCTGGCGTTCTGTGGCAGGTTGGTCACCTCGGTCCCGCCGGCAGTCTCGGCGTCGTCCAGCCGGACGTAGTAGGTCCCGGAGGGCCGCGAGAACGTCGCCTCGTAGGTGTAGGTCCCGCCGGCGACGCTCTCGGAGAAGTCGCTCCCGGAGACGGTTGCCGTCGATCCGCCGTTCCCTATTTCGCCGCCGAACGTCGTCGTGTCGAGTTCCTCGGAACTGTCGAACGAGACCGTCACGTCGCCGCCCGAGCGGGTGACGGCGTAGTCCGTCACCGTCGGCCCGTCCTCGGCACCGAACACCGTCCGGTTTGTCGTCCCGTCGACCCAGTACCGGAAGCCGAACTCCGGGAAGTCGTTCTGTCCCCGCAACGGGCCGCCGCCTTGGAACTTACAGACGCTGACGCCGACGGTCTGTCCCGCCGAGATGTCGAGTCGGTTCGGTCCCCGGCCCAGCGTCAACACGACGCCGTCGGGCTTGTTTCGGGTGTCTATCCGCCCGATGTCGTATCCGATGTCGTAGGCGTCGGTGTAGTCGCCGTCGTTGTTCGTGTCGATGGCTATCTCTGCGCCGCTGCTGTAGTCGATGAAGTTCACTTTGTTCGGCGGGTCGATACTCAGGTGGCTCACGTCTATCGCTTGGCCCCACTGGTTGGTGATCGAGAACTCGGCGCAGTTACCGCCGGTGCGTCCGGTGCCCGAACTGACCGACATATCCTTGTTGTACTCAAGCCCGGAGACGCGGACCGTCCGGCTCTGTCGGGCCGTTGCCCCCTCGTCGTCGGTGAGGACCAGCGTGACGTTGTGGGCCCCGGCCGATAGCGACGTCTCGATGGTCGCGGGGGTCCCGCCGGCGGATGTCTCGGTCCCGTCGACGTACCACGTGTAGCTCTTGATCGAGCCGTCGGGGTCGCGCGACCGGTCGGCGTCCGCCCGGACGAGCGTGTTCGTCGTCGGGTAGTCCGGGCTGAACGAGAACCGCGGGATGGGCGGCCGGTTCGTCGGGTCGACGACGCGGCCGTAGGTGTTGCGCTGGACGTCTCGACCGACACCGACCTTGAGGTTCCCGGACGCCCGGTCCGCCTCGGCCGCGGGCGCGCCGGTCGCTGCCGTCCCGCCCCCGGTGGCCGTGGCCGTCACCCTGAACTGCGTGTCGCCGGTCCGGTCGAGCGAGAGCGAGACGCCGTCCCGAACCCGGACCGGTGTCTTGCTCGTCATATCCTTCTCCGGCACTTCGACGACCAGACAGGTGTCGGAACTGAACCGGCTCGTGTCACACGCCGGTCCGGAGGTCAACCGCACGTCGTACGTGCTGCCGACGACGCGTTCGGGTTGTGTGATCAAAAACGACGCCTCGCCGTTCTCGTCCGCCATCGCGCCGGCCTGTTCGGCCTGTCCGGCGAGGCTGTTGCCGACGCTGTCTAGCTGGTCTCTGGCCGCGAACTCCTCCTGATCGGCGAGGAACGTACTCGCGTCCCGACCAACAGGATGACGAGTATCGCGGTGATGCCAAGCGTCAGCGCGTGGACGACCGGCGTCGAGACGCCACGACGATCGGCCCCGAAGGTGAGTTCGCTCATCGTTGCCCTCCTCGCCGGTGGATACTGTGTTGATTCCATAGCATACGGATCACCTCAGAGGACCCCCGTCTCGCTGGAGCCGTCGACGGTCGACCCGTCGGTGTCGGTCAGCGTCACCACCGACCGAGAGCCCGGTGTCAGCGGGTCGTCGACGTACCGTATCTCCTCGGGCGACCCGGTGCTCGGCGGGTTCCGAACGTACACTATCTCCGGGCCTCCGTCGTCGTCGACGTCGGCCACCGTGATCGGCGCTTTCGCGGCCGCCGGTTCCCCGCCGCCGGTCACGTCGCTGATCACCGTCGTCCCACCGCCGCTGGCCCCCCGGTTGATCTTGATGTCGTTGCTCCCGTCGACGCCGACGACCGCGGCGGTCCCGTCGCCGTCGAGGTCGGCGACCGTTCCGGCACCGACGCCGCCGTCAGAGCCCAGTTGTCCGTCCGGAACCGACGACACCGAGCCGTCGGTTTCGAGGTACCGGAGTTGCTGGCTGGCGTCTGCGAAGACCAGTTCGTCCTCGTCGTCGCCGTCGATGTCGCCGATTCCGGAGATACCCTGTGCGCCGTTGGACGGTGCGGCGACTTCGGTCACCGTTCCGTCCGCGGTCGCCCGGTAGATGCGGTCGTTGTTGTCGTCGACGAAGAACACCGACGGGTCGCTCCCGTCCCACGTTCCACTCGCCAGCCGCGTCTTGTCGTGTTGGATGTCGCCCGAGGGCACGTCGGCGCTGGTGACGACGCTGCTCACTTCGCCGGCCGTGTCGACGAGTTTGAGTTCCGCCCCGGCCCCCGTGCCCGTGACGTAGGGGACGTCTTCGTCGCCGTCGCCGTCGACGTCCGTACTGGCCCGGCCGGCGGCCTCAACGGTGTCGCCGGTCGTCGCGGGGATGGTCGTGACGGCCCCGCTGTCGCCTTCGATCACCTTCAGCCCCGTCGTATCGGCGGTGAACAGCGTCCCGGCCCCGAACGCCTCGGTCCGCGGCCCGGCCTCGTACACCTGTATCGTCCGGTTGGTGTTCAGCCCCACGTTGCTCGACCGATACTCCATCCCGACGGTGGCCGTCCAGACGACGGGGGAGAGACACGGTGGTTGGCGGCCGCCGTCTGAGCAGTGCGGGTAGGACTCGGACCCGCTTGCGGACGACTCCGGATCGAGCGTGTTCGACTCGTCGGTGTCCCACGTCTCGTTGACGACGATGCCGTACCGACCGACGAGGTTGTCGCCGTCCTCGACCGCGACGGATTTGGGGCCGCTGAGCTGTTCGAACCCGGCGAACGAGCACTCCCCCGAGAGCCCGGTCCCGCGCCGCAGGTCGAGCAGGACCCGCGTCCCGACGCCGCCACAGCTATCGCTCGCCAGTTCGACCCCGTCGTCGTCGGTGACCCGGACGGAGACGTTGCCACCGGAGCGGTTGAGCCGATAGGTCCACTCGTTGCCGAGCCCCGATCCGACGGAGACACGCGTCGCTCGCTCGCTCGTGTTCCGCACGTCGACGTTGAGGACGAACCACCCGATCTGTGTCCGGGACGGCACTGGCTGCCAGTCCGCGGGGTCCGACCCGGCGTCGGGTGTCGAGTGTGACCCGTTGTACGTCAGCGGTCGGTCGACGCCCTGGACGATACGCGTCCCGCTGTGGTTGGTCTCGCGGTAGACGATACGCGTAAACTGCGTCCCCGAGGCCGCCGATAGCTGCGACAGTGCGGTGCTGTACCCCGTCGTGTTCCGCTCGGCCGCGGCCTCCAGCGCCGAGAAGGTCACGTTCCGCTCGGCGTGGTTCAACCGGAACAGAAGCGACCGGACCGACGACTGGCCGCCGTCGCTGAACTCCTCTACGTCACCCGTCTCGAGTGTCGTCTCGCCCGGAGCGACGTTCTCGGTGTACAGCACCGTGTTAGTCACCAGCGCGAGGCCGAGAATCGTCAGCGCGAGCGCGACTGCGCCGATCAACAGCAACTGCCCGCGTTCGTCGTCGGGTCTCGGGATCACCAGACGATCACCCGTACTTCGACGATGTTGTACACCGGACCGTCGACGACGTTCGGCACCGGGTAGTATCCGCTCTGCCAGTCGGTCGGATTCTCCGTCGGGTTGGTGTCGTACTGCCACAGTTCGGCCGGCCCGGCGCTGGGCGACGTGAGCGTCATATTGTCGTACAGTGTGACTCGATGGGTCGCGATGACGGCGCTGTCGGAGGGTTCCCCGCGGTCGACGATGGTCGTCGTGTTCGTGGCTCCGCCCGGCGCGTCAGCGAGGTATCGCATCTCGACGTTGTACTGTCGGCCTCGCTGGGTGAACGTCTCGTTCATCACCGCCCCGAGGGTTCCGGGCGGGGTCCGCTGGCCGTAGCCGATGCGCGGGTTCACCGCCCCGGCGAACGTCCGCCTGCTCTGTGACCAGTTGCGCACCAGTTCCGACAGCGACCCCGACTCCGCCTCCGCGGAGACGACCAGCGCGTCGTCGGCCTGTCGCTGTAACTCCTCGCGGACGCCGGGGTCGACGGCCCCGCCCGTCGTCGGCGTGATGATGACCGCCTGCAGCGCCAGATACAGCGCCGTCATCACGACGACGGCACTCAGCAGTCCTTCGAGGGTGAACGCCTGCCCGCGGTCGCCTCGATTGTCACCTGCCATCGTTACCACACCCGGACGACGAGTCGACACGCCGGATCACAGCGGGAATCGGCCAGCGTGACGATTCTGGTCGAGGTGGCGACCTCCCTGTTGTACGGCCGGTTCGCCGTGGCGAACACCGTCCGCTCGCCGTCGAGGGTCCTGATGGTGATGTTCACGCTCGCCGTGACGTCGAGGCCGAAGCGCTCCCGTAACGCCGCGTTCGACACGTCCGGTCCGAACAGCGGTTGCAACTCCCGCGCGCTCAGGTTGTTCCGCTCGCCCGGCGTCGAGTAGTTGTCGAGCAGTTCGTTCGACACCTGTCGGGCCTGTGCTCGCTCGCTCCCGCTGGCGTCGGACTGGAACGGCGTCAACAGGTCGGGGAACAGGAGCAACACGAACACGAACGCCACGAGAAAGATACCGATACCCAGCGCGAAGTCCTGGAGTGTCTGCCCGCGGTCGTCCGTCAGCAGCCGCCCGCTCATCTTCCGCCCTCCGACTGTACCCGACTCCGTCGTCGTTCCGGACGCGCGGCTGTCCGTGTCCACGCACGGACCGAATCGACCCATCGGCCCGTGGACCAAACGCAGTACGTGGGGGGACAGCGCACTGACCGTTCGGCCATAAGATTCATATATTCGTTATTTTCCGATAATCCCTAATTGCTATTGAGTGTATTTAGAGGTTGTGGATATGTCAACTCCCGTCGAACGACGGCACGCTTCGATGGGTTTAAACAAACGCCTCGGATACAGTGTGATGCCGACGCGGGCTTGTAGATCAGCGGTAGATCATCCCCCTGGCACGGGGAAGGCCCGGGGTTCAAATCCCCGCAAGTCCACTCCTACGGTCGTTTCCTTGCGTGGTCACGCTCGTTCCACTCGCGTGACCCCCGCAAGTCCATATTTGCTGTCGCTCGCAAAATCGCGAGCGACGCGACTATGATTGTTCGAGCGGGGATTTGAGCAGTCACGCTCGCTTCCCTCGCGTGATCCGTCTTTCACTCACTCTCCTCGGTCACGAGCGAGTCGCTACAGTATCGGTTCCTCGTTCAGACAGCCATCGAAAAACGAACGTCGTCGAGTGTTCCGAGTCCCGTCAGTCGTCGTTGTCGACGTCGACTTCGACGACGCTGATGTCGACCGGGGTCGCGTCGTCGGTCGAACTCGACCCGTAGCTGATCAACACGTCCGTCGACGCGGTCGCGCCGTTGTCGTCGGTCACGGTGATCTCGGCGACGTAGGCACCTGACTCGTCGAGGTTCTCGAAGGTGGCCTGCCCGTCGCCCGCGGTGGTGTCGGTGACGGACGCGCTCGATCCGCTGGGCGTGCTGACCGCCGCGAAACTGTAACTCAGCGTCGCGTTGTCGCCCGCGTCCAAGTCGTAGGAGCCGCTGGCGTCGAGTGCGACCGTCGTGTCGTCACCCGTGCCCGCGTCGGCTTCGAGCACCGCGACCGGCTTCCGGTTCTCCACGGTGACCTCGACCGACAGCGTCTCCGTGTCGCTGCCGTCGGTGATCGTCACGGAGACGGTCTTGGTCCCCTCGTCGGTGAAGCTGTAGACGCGATCGGTCCCGCTGTCGGACTCAAGGACCTCGTCCCCGCCGCTGACCGACCAGCTATCGACGGACCAGCCGTCGGGGTCGACCTCGAAGGCGACCGACTCGCCCTCGAACACGGTCGACTGATCGGCTTCGAGTTCCGCCGAGGGACCCACGTCGATGGTCGCTGACGCCGTGTCGGTCGTGCCGTCCTCGCTCTCGACGGTCAATTCGACATCGTAGCTGCCGGGGGAACTGAACGTCACGTCGGGGGTCTCACCGGACGCGCCGTCGACCGGCCCGTCGCCGGACCAGTCGTAGCTGTCGATGTCCTCGCCGCTGGTCGGATCGTAGGACGGGCCGGCGTCGAGCGTCACCGTTTCGCCCGTCGAGACGCTCGTCGGGTACTCGAAGGCCGCGACCGCGCCCTCGTTGTTGACGTCGATCTCGACGCTCGTACTCGCCGTCGTGCCGTCCTCGCTCTCGACGGTCACCGTGACCGTCTTCGTTCCCTTGCTGTCGAACGTGACGGTGTCGCTCGCCGTGCCGTCGGCGATGTCGACGCCGGACCACGTGTAGTCGACGACCGACTCGCCGTCGTCGGGGTCCCGTGAGTCGCCGGCGTCGACGGTGATGGACTCGCCGACGGTTATGCCGGACTTGCTCGCGGTCAGGTTGGCGATCACCGGCTGGTTCGCAACGGTGACCGGCACCGTCGTCGAACCGGTCTGTCCGTCATCGGTCCGGACGGCGACCGTCACGTTCCGGGACTTGGTGAACGTCTCGGTCGTCGTCGCGGCGTCCTGCCACTCGCCGTCGCCGAACTTGTACTCGCTCACCTCGTCGCCCGCGTCCGGATCGTAGGACTCGGAGGCGTCGATGGTGACTGCCTCGCCGACGCTCGGTTCGGCGTCGGAGGCGGTCGCGATTGCGACCGGCGGCCGGTCGACGTTCTCTGCGTCGAACAGCAGCAGCGCGTAGCCGTTCGGCGTCGCCGTGCGGATCAGCGCCTGATCGTTCTCCGGGAGGACGACTTCGCCGTCCTCGATACTCGCGCCGACGTCGTCGAGCAGCGTCGCCTCGCTGCGCTGCCACCACTCGGTCGCCGCCGAGTCGATGCTGTCGCCGTCGGTGTAGGCCTCGTAGCCGGTGGTCGTCGTCTCCTCGCTACCCATCTTCGCGCCGCGGTGGACGTACTCGTTGCCGCCGTTGGTCTGAGTGATGTCGGAGTCGTAGCGGTCGCCGGACGCGTAGGTCGTCGTCGTCACGGCAAGCGTCGACCCGCCCTCGATACCCTCGAGGTCGTAGGTCCGCGGCGACGGGTCGACCGGGTCGACCGTCCTCGGATCGTTGAGGTTCACCGCGCTGCCGAACCCGGACGCCCCGAGGTCACCGCCGGCGCTTCCGGCGGTCACGGACATCGTGATCGGCGCGTGGTCGATCGCTCTGACCGTATTCGTCTGTGAGTCCGCGACGATCTGCTGGAACTTCTCTTCGAGTTCGCCCGCGTCGTCGGCGTGGTAGTACTGTCCGCCGGTCGTGCTGGCGATACCCTGCAACTGGCCGGTGTCGACGCCGTCACCGAGGCCGACCGAGTAGATGGTGACGCCCTCGGCGGCCGCCGCTCGGGCCGCCGAGACGGGGTCCTCGCCGGTGTTGTCCCGGCCGTCGCTCAGCACGACCATAACCTTGTTCCGGTCGTCGGGGCTGTCGCCGACCTGTTCGAGTCCGTCCCGGATCCCGGCGGCGATGTTCGTGTTCCCGCCGACGTCGGTTTCGAGATTCTTGACGGCGTCGAGGTCACCGGTTAGACTGTACGGCGTCTGTGCGTCCGCGGTGAACTGGACCGCGGCGGCCCGGTCCATCGAGTCGTTGAGCGAGTCGAGGAACGACCGCGTCGCGTCGATTCGTTCGCCGTTCGGGTCGTTGCCCGCCGGCTGTAGTTCGAGTCGCTCGCCGCGGTCCAGCGTGATCCTCTCGCCGGGGCTGTGGTAACTGACAAAGTCCCACCACGCGTAGGGACCGTACCGGACCCATTCCTCCTTGACGGCGGCCATATCCGACGGCACGGTCACGGTGCCCGGGCCCTCGACGTACTCGTACTCGTATCGGCTCGCCGTCGGATCGTACAGCATCGACCCGGACTCGTCCAGCACGAACGCGACGTCCATTGGGTCGCGGTACTCGACCGAGGAGAACTCCGTCTCGTTGGTGACCCCGGACTGGGTCCCGAGGTACGTCAGGTCGCCGGCGTCGGCGTTGACCGTCACCGATCCGCCGTCGCCGCCCTCGGTCAGCGGACAGCCGTCGGCACCGAGGCCGTAGGTCTCCGGACAGTCGTCGTGTCTGTCGACGATGCCGTCACCGTCGCTGTCGTCGACGACGTCCCGACGGTTCTCCTTGCTCCGGTCGCTCGGGTTGTCCTCGTCGACGCCGTCACAGTCGTTGCCGTGCCCGCGGTCGTGGTCGTCAGTGTTGCAGTCCCGGCCGTCGCCGTCACTGACGTCCGTCGACCCGTCGTCGGCGGAGCTGTTGGTCGTCGCGGTGTCGTCGCCGGAACCGCTGGGAGAGGTGTCGCCAGCGGTGTCGGTTCCGCCGGTCGTCGACCCGCCGGTCGAGTCATCGACGCTCGTCGACCCGCCCGTCGACAGCGGGGGCGTCCCGCTGGAGGACGTGGTCGTCCCCGAACTCGACGCGCCGCCGCTGCCGGAGCGGTCGGCCTCGATGTCGTCTATCGTGATCTCGACGCGGTCGTCGTCGGTCCGTGACACCGACGCGTCGTCGCCCATATTGCTCTCGACGTAGTCGGCCCACCCGGGTGCGAAGTCGCTCCGGACCGATATCTCGACGTCGACCTTGTCGACGCCGGGCTCGCGCCACACCGTCGACAGCTCGCTCATCAGCTCCCGGGTCGCATCGCGGGAGCTCTCGACGTTGCGCGTCGCGATGATGTCACCTTTCGATATCGCCTCGTTGCGCTTTCGGATGTCCGTCAGCGTCACCTTTAGCTGACCGTCGGCCATCTCTAGGTTCGGCCTGTCGACCATCCGGACCCCGTCGTCGGTCTGTTGCCAGACGCCCCCACCCTGGAGGGCCAGCATCTCGCCGTCCTGCTCGTAGTATATCGTCCCCAGTTGCTTGCTGACGGTCTTGCTGTTAGTGGGGTCGTCGCGTCGGTGACGGTCAACTCGATGGTCGCCGTGTCGTCGACCCCGATGTCCCCGCTCAGCTTGTTCGGGAACGTGACCGCTGTCGATTCGTTCGCTGCACTGTCGTCCATAGAAGCGATTCGGGAGGCGGCATCCTGCATCGAGTCCTTCGCGAGTTCCGTGTCCGTCTGGGAGGACACGTCGTTCAGCGCCGGTATTCCGACGAATACGACGACGAACGCACCCGACAGGACGAGCCCAACGAGCAGGATCACTCCGAGAACGTTGGAGACGCCTCTCTGACCGGTTCGCTCCCCTTCACACCCAACTTCCATACTTGCTCACACGTCAGTCATCAATATAAAACCCGCGGGATTTTAACGAACGCGAAAACGATATTTTCTGCCAGTTAATCCACTCTACCTCGGATATTGGGTCCAACAGACCTCTCACGTGTCACCGGCCGAGGACAGCGACAGCGTGACCGACGTCTCCCGGATCAGCACTTGGTTCACGTCGGTACACTCGAGGGTGTCGCCCGACACCGACCACCCGTTCCCGAGGCCGTCGCCGTACTGCTCCCACCCGTCAGGGTAGCCGGCGTCGCTGTAATCGACCGACACCGACGCGCTCCCCGAGGTGTACGACCGACGGGTGACCACGCGGCTCTCGCCGGCGTCGTATGCGGCGCTGAGCAGGACACCTCCCTCGTCGGAGATGCTGCCGGTGTTCCGCAACTCGATGCCGTCGTCTATCACCGCCGCTCCGTCCGAGTCGATCAGATCGACCCGCTCGCGGCCGCTCCGCGTCGTCGTGACCGTCACGTCGTCGGTATCGTAGGTCACCACCGAGACGATGGCCGTGTTCCCCCGGCAGGTGACCGCCGGCCGATACGCCACCAGACGGCCGTTCCCCGAGAACACCGCGCCGCCCTCGTAGGCCACCTCGTAGTCGTCTAACTGGTGGGCGATGGCGTTCGTCTCGATCGTCTCCGTCCTCGGCGGGCCCGACGGCGGGTCGACCGTCACCTCAAGCGACGCCGTATCGAGGAACTGCAACCGCCCGCCGCTGAGACTCACGCCCGCATCGCGCCGCTTGTCTGATCGTTGGTTGACAGAGTCGAACGACTCGGCCAACTCGACCATCCCCTGTTCGGAGTTCCTGATCTGTTCTTGGTCGCGTGCCTCGGATATCTGGTCGAAGCCGACGGTCGCTACGATGGCCACTGACGCGAGGACGAGCGCGAACGTCAGGACGAACCCGACGAGGTCCGACACCGCACGCTCTTCCCCCCTCACGGGCACGACCCCCTGAAGACGATCAACTGGCCGTCGTCGGGGTAGGCCGGCCCGGTCCCCCGACACACGCGCACATCGATTCGGCCGGTCTCCAGCGAGACCGACTCCTCGTCGGCCGGCACCACAGCCGTCTCGTTGCCCAGCGGTATCCGGACGTCGACGTCCGGCGACCCCGTCGAGTTGAGATACAGCATCGCCTCGGTCCGTGTGCCGTCCGATATCTGGTAGGGTTTGATCTCTACCGAGTAGGGAATCCCGGAGATATCGCCCGGGAGCGTGGCCGAGACGGTCGCGTTCGCCGACCCGTTCAGGCCGTCGTCGAGTTCGTCGACGTAGTGTATCTCCTGTGCGAACTGCCCGCCGACGTTCTGGAGTTGCGCCCGCGTCGCCTGCTGGCGTTGGTCTTCGAGGAGGTTCCCTGCGCTCAACAACAGTAGGCTGATCAGTATCGCGGTTATCCCCAGCGTGATGGCGTAACTGACGGTCACCGAGACGGCGCGAGTGTCGCTGTGTCGACTCATCCGACGATGTTCCCTCCCATAACCTGTATCGTCCCGTTGTACCGGACCGACGGCGAGTTGTACCGCATATCGACGGCCGGGTCGACGACACCGGTCCCGACTGCCGGCGGGGCCGCCGACCCGGCCGTGGCCCCGTCGCCGATGGTCGCCGCTAGCGTCCCCTCTGCCTGTCCGCCGTTCTCGATTTCCAGCGTCGCGGGGCCGTCGATGTCCGGCAGTGTGAATCCGCTGCAGTCGGTGTCGGCCGCCGTCGCCACCGTCCCGCTTCCGTGGGCGAGGGTGACCCGCACCTCGTCCCCGTCGACCGGGTCCGCACAGAGCTCCCGGGCCGGGTCGCCCGTCGTCGGATCCGCCACCTCGACGTTAGTCTCGGTGAACCGTATCTCGTAGACGTCGGTCCCGGCGTCGGTGACGACGACGGTAAAGTCCGCCGACCCGTCGACCGACTGGTCGGTGACGGTCAGGGTGACGAACGGCACGACGGCCGTCGGATCGACGCCGATGTCCTCGGCGACGACACCGTTGTCGTACGACCCGACCGACGACTGACGGTGGAGACTCCCCGTCCGCGTCCTGCTGTCGTTCAGTCCGAGCGTCGTGAACCCGGTCCGGCCGTCGACGGTGATGTCGACGTAGCTCCTGTTGTAGGTCGTCAGCGCGTCGGCGAGTGCCGATTCGCTGCCGACGAACGCCACACCCTCCTCGTCCATCCCGGTGAGCAACTGCCGGACGTTGGTCCGCACCTCCGTCTCGGTGTGGTCGGCCGACTGGGCCGACCGGAGGGTCGTCTCGGATCCGGTGTGCTCGCTGAACTGGATGCCGTTGAGCAACACCACGCTCCCGACGATGACGACGGCGATCAGGATGCCAGTCAGCAACAGCAACTGGCCGCGGTCACGCTCTCCCGTCAATTCGATCCCTCCGCCCAGACTTCAACACGCACTTCGACGACGTTGTACACCGGTCCAGACCGCGCGTCCGGGACGTAGTGGTCGCTGTCCGCCGACAGCGTCTCGCCCCGGGGGACACACGCCCCGGTCGCCCCGTCGCGTTCGTATGAGGCCATCGAGTCGGTGAGCACGACGGTCCGCGAGGCCGTGACGACCTGTCCGTCCGTCACCGCGTCCTCGCCCTCGACGACCGTCGTCGCCCTACCGCCCGCCCCGTCGAGATACGAGAACGAGACGCGGTAGTCGAACCCCCGCGTCGCGAACGACCCGTTCAGCATCGGTCCGAACGCCGTCGTGTTCTCGACGCCGTCTATCGGTTCCGAGGCGATGCGCGGGTACGGCTGTCCGCTCCCGTCGACACATCGGACCGCGGTGTCGAGAGCGCCCCGCTCGGCGGCGACCGCCAGCAGGTCCTGTGCTTCGACCTGCCGACCCTCCGCACCGATGTCGTCGCCGCTGGCCGTCCACGGCGTCGTGTCGACGGCCTGTAAGCCCACGAGGACGGAACTCGCCACGATCAGCGCGGCGATGAACCCCTCCAGTGTGTACGCCTGTCCTCGTCCCATCTTACCACACCCTCACGATCAGCCGGCAGGTCCCGTCGGACCCACAGCGGTCCCCGTCCTCGAACTGCACGATGCGCGTCACCGTCGCCGTCGGTTCGTCGTCGTACACCCACGACCCGGCCGTGAACGTCGGGTCGTCGTAGACGTCGCCGACGCGTCGCTGTTCGACGATGGTGACGTTCGCGTTCCGCAACCAGACCCCGGCGTCGTCTTTGAGCGCGCCCGGGAGTTCCTGCTCGCCGGTCACCTCGCTGAGGCGCTGATACGCGAGCGTGTTCGTCGTCCCGCCGACGCGGTACTCCTCGATTACCGAGTCCGCGAGTTCCTGAGCCTGCGTGTGTTCGTTCCGGTCGACGGGCGTCTCGCTCACCTGAAACACCGTCGGCACGAAGATGAACACGCCGACCACTGTGAGAAGCAGGATGCTGATACCGACCGCGTAGTCCTGTGTCGTTTGTCCTCTGTCGTTCATAGTCGTTCCACCCCGACCGGTCGTGTCCCCACCCAAGGGACTCAGTCTGTATCCGACCAGCCGACCCGTTCGCGGAGCCACTCCGACCACACGCCGGCCGGCGTCGCCGAAAGCAGCAACACCGCTTCGGTGGTGTTGTTCCCGCCACCGACGTTGGTGTCGCTGCCCCCGACGCCGATCCAGACCACCAGCGCGATGGTCGAGAGGATCACCGCGTATTTGACACCCGATAGTAGACTAACATCCCTGATATAGCCTGCGATGAACGACGACAGGATGGCCTGTAAGGTCACTGCGTGGAAGAAAAGCAGCGACAGCGGGCCCAGACTGCTCGCGTCGAACTGCCCGCCGGCCTGTGAACTCGCCGCTCCACCGCCCCCGCCGGCCGAGCCGAGCCCCTGCATCGTCTCGAGGAACTGCATCTTCAGCAGCGCGATGACGCCCAAAAGCGTCAGGTAGGTCATAATGATGATCACGACCTGCATCCGCGTGCGGGCGATGCGGTCGCGGTCGATGTCGTCCTGGTTCTCACTGGCCTGTGCGGCCGTGCTCAGGACGTCCTGAATCTGGCTGGAGGCCTCCTGTGCCTCACTGATCAGCTTTATCGTCCGGGCCATCCGCGGGACGTGGAACTTGTTGTTGAACTCCCGCAACGACTGCTTGAGGCTCGTCCCGTAGTTGACCTTCGCGTGGACCGTCTCCATCTCCTCGGCCAACCGTCCCGAGGAGGTGTCGGCGACGACCCGGAACGACTCCAGCAGCGTCATCCCGGTGTCGTTCGCGCTGGCGAGTTTCCGGAGGTTCTCCGAGAGGTTCCCGATGACCGACCGCCGGTAGCGCTGGTTCCACTCGTAGAAGATAGCCAGCGGGATGCAGTTGATGTACAGCGGGAGGTACACCCAGAAGAACGTCGCCCGGATCGGGTTCTGGGCGAAGCCGTTCTGGGCGCCCCAGACGAAGTCGTTGATCGGCAGCGGCGACGGTGCCCACCCGGTGAGGATGCTCCCGACCAGCGCGAGCAGCGACACGGGCATCGTGAACAACAGGACGTACGTCGGGTTGTCCCGGAAGAAGATGTGCGGCCTGCGGACTATCTCCATCAACTGGTAGCTCCGCTCGCGGTTCCTGATCCGGTCGAAGATGTTGTGTTCGCCGGTGAAGCTGTCGACCAGTCCGGTGTTGATCGCACCGCTTCCCTCGGCGAGTTGCGGGTCGTCGCCGTCGGGGTTGAGGTAGCCGTCGCCGATGGTGTCCTGCGTGACCGTCGAGACCAGCACGAGGAACCCGACGCTGACCAGCGGAATCAGCCCGTACACCGTCCCGTACATCAGCTGTCGGGAGGCGTTGCCCATCATGTTCATGATCACGAGGATGATGATGAGCAAGAGCGGGAACAGCGAGAGCGTCATGTACATCTCGCCGAACAGCTCCAAGGTGTCCAGTAGCTTCTCCTGTTCCTGTTTGGCCGTCCGCATGTGCTTGTTCTTCTGGTCTTCGAGGAAGCTCGTCATGTCCCCGCCGGAGTTGATGATCGACAGCATGTCCGTCAGGAACTGGCTCAACTCGTCGCTGGGTGTGGCGAGCGCCTGATTGCGGACCGCCGTCCGGTAGTCCGTGTCGAAGTACTCCGTCTCCAGCACGATGGTCTGGAACTCCTTGGCAACTTCGCCGTAGGTGTCGTCGGCCTTGCCCATCGCCTGCAGGATCTCGAGTTGGTTGAGGCCACCGACCGACAGTGCGTACATAAACGAGATGGAGTCCGAGAGCAGGACGTTGATCTCCCGTTCCCGGGAGGACGATCGGAAGTACGGCACCGAGACCAGCGATCCGAAACCGACGGCGAATCCGATGGCGCCGAATATGATCCCCGAAATGAGGACGAACGCGGGTATCTTCATCGCGTTCACGACCGCGTTGAACTGCCCGAGGTCGATGTCGAGGATCAGCGGGACGGACTCCGCGAAGAAGGTCGTGACGATGATGTACCCGACGAGCGTCCCCACCAGCCACAGGACGAGGCCGCCGATTGTCCCGACGGCAAGCGCCCGCGAGAGGAACATCTCGACGTTGTCGGACATCCGCGCCTCCTGCAGTTTCGTGTCGACGTTTCCGACGAAGTCCCCGTCCTCGTCGAACAGCCACTGGAACAGCGGGTAGAACGTGTCTCCAAGCGTCGACCCGCCGCCGAACGAGCCCCCTCCCTTGCGTGTGTCGAGGCTCATGACTCCTCAGACGCCTCCGCACCGGCCTTCGGAACGAACTGTCCGAACTCGATGGCCTCCTCTTCGTCCTCCTCCTCGTCGTCTTCGGCGTCCGGCGTCACCGTCACGTCGTCTTCCTCCTGTTGCATCCCGGTGAGCGCGCTGACGATGTCGCTGGTCTCCTCGGCGCGGAGCTGTTCGAACAGCGGATCGGCGTTCTCGAGGATGCCCTGTGCCTCGTCGCGCATCTCGTCGCCGGGGTCCGGCCGCGGGACCATCTCCTCTTTGTCCTCGTCGACGTTGATCTGGACCGACTCCATCTCCCGGAGGTCCTCGAGGCTCCGCTCGAGTTGGTCGTTGGCGATCAGCGTCATGATCGTGTCCGGGTCGTTGATGAACGCTTGGACCGTCGCCGCGACCTGCGTGTAGGTGTTCAGCCCGTGTTCGATGAGGTACGCCAGCACGACCTTCCGCTTGAACAGTTCCTCGTCGAGGCGGTCCTGTTGCCACCCGCGGTCGAACTTGATCTCCTCTAAGGTGTTGGAGTTGCCCATCTGGATGAACTTGTCCGTCTCGGCCTGCCACTGGTAGACGTCCCGGACGTTGATCTCGTCGTTCTCGGGCGCGTACTCGTTGATCTCGGTGAGGGACTTCGACCGGCGGACCTTGTTGCCGTCCGTCCGGGTCTGGGTCTGGATGGAGACCAGATCCAGCGCCGTGAACAGCGTCTTCGAGACGTTGATCGGTTCGGTGGTGAACCGCTTGATCACCTCGCCGACGGAGTCGGCGTGGAACGTCGTGTACGTCGTGTGGCCCGTGGACATCACCTGGAACAGCGTCCGGCCCTCCTCGCCACGGATCTCACCCATCACGATGTAGTCGGGGCGCTGTCGCAGTGCGGCCTCGAGCAGGTCGAACTCGTCGACGTCACCTTGGTCGTCCTGTCCGAAGGAGGGTCGGGTGACGGAGGCGACCCAGTTGCGCTGGGGCAGTTCGACCTCGCGGGTGTCCTCGATGGAGACGATTTTGGAGTTGCTGGGGATAAACAGCGAGACGGCGTTCAGGCTGGTCGTCTTCCCCGACGCGGTACCGCCGGCGAAGATGAGCGACTTGTGGTTCTCGATACAGAGCCACAGGAACGCCATCTGGTCCAGCGAGAAGGTGTTCCAGTTGATGAGGTCGACTGGCGTGAACGGGACGTCCTTGAACTGGCGGATGGTGTAGTTCGTCCCGTGGTCCGAGACCTCCTTCCCGAGGGTCAACTGGGCACGGGAGCCGTCCGGCAGCGTCGCGTCGACCTGCGGTTGGCGCTTGGAGATGCCTTTCCCCGACCGCTGTGAGAGCTTCACGACGAAGTCGTCCAGTTCCTTCTCGCCGTGCTCGATGTTCGAGATGATGTTCTCGTACTCGGTGTGGTAGACGAACACGCGGGTGTTGTACCCGTCACAGGAGATGTCCTCGACGTTGATGTCGTGTTTGATCGGGTCGATGCGCGCGTACCCGATGAAGTCACGTTTGAGTTCGTACAGTAGCTTCTCGACTTCGTACTCGGTGAGCGTGTCCCGGTCTTCCTCCAGCACGATTGGTTCCGGTCGGACCGAGATACCGTCGAGTTCGCCGCTCTGTTGTTCGGCGTCCTCGCCCATCCCGATCATCCGCTTGAGTTTCGCCACCGTCCCGTCGCTTTCGCCGGCGTCGCCGACGGGTTCGGAGTAGAGGTCGTACCGCTGGAGCAGTTCCTCTGTCTCCTGCTGGATGACCGCCGCCCGGTCGGCCTCGCTCCCCTCGACGGTGATGTCGTCGTCGGAGTATTTGATCGCCGTCCGGAGTTTACCGGCGATGAACTCCTGGAGATCGGTCTCGATCTCGTTCATGTACGGCTCGATGGCGTAGTACTTGCGCTCGTTCTCCTTGCGGGAGTGGAAGATGACGACGCAGGCGTAGGGCTTGTTCACCCAGTAGCGCTCGATCTCGTAGAAGTGCTCTTTTTTCTCCATCGGGACGGCCTTCTCGAGGTCGTAGCGGTTGACGACGGTGGTGTGACCTTCGACGGTCGAGAAGAACGCGTCCTCGTCGAGGTCCTCGTTGACGTCGACCGTCCGCTCGTCGACGAGATCGTGGAGATCACTGGCAATTGATTCCGCACCGCTGAGAACTCCTTCGGTCTCGTCGTCCTCGAAGTCGAGATACTCCTCGGGCTCGAACGGCACTTGGTTGCCGTCGCCGTCCCGGGGGATCTGATCGTCGTTCTGGTAGTAGTACTCCCGCTTGAAGTGCTCCCAGCTGTAGTCGCCTTTCCGGACCGGCGTCGTCTCTAGGTCCAGATAGGCCTCCCAGTACTGGTTGAGCGTCTTGGCGGCGCTGGCGCCGTCCTCGAACCGGTCGTCGGTGCGCTGTGGATCGAACCCCAGATACTTCTGCCGGTCGAACCGGCCGCCGTCGTGGAACTCCTGTCTGAAATCGGTCCAGCTGTAACTGTCCTCCCCGGCCTCTGCACTCACGTTCTGGAGAAACCGATCACCGCCAGAACCGGGCTCCTCACTCTCGCCCCCGTCTGTTTCATCAATTGCCATTAACAGCCTTTCGTCGGTTATAGGGAAAAAAGCTTACGTCAATGAGAAGGCGTCGCATACGGAATATCTCCGTAGAGTAATCGGTCCCTAACGGATCTCTCAGGGCCTATACTGTTGGTATACGGGATTGGGTGTGTTTAGCTCACACCCCGATATGTCAGATTGAAGGCGGCGCGATTCGTCGTCGTTCGACCGGTTCCCGACTCGCCGGGCCGTGCCGACCGGACCGTCGATGCGCCGGGAACGCTTAACTCGGACAGGTCCCAACGGGGAACCGATGGAACAGACGGACGCCCCGGACGGGTGGTCGCTCCTCGCGGAGACGGACGGCGCGGCCGCGCTGCTGGACGCCGCGCTCAGGCTCGACCCGGACGAACAGTACACCAGTACCGAACTGGCCGACGCCGCCGGCCTCACGATGAAAGACCTGTATCTCTCGGACGCGCCCGCGATGCTCGCCGACCGCGGCCTGTTCGAGACGGCGGAGACGGACGACGGAACCGTCTATCGCGTCGACGCCGACAGCGAGGCCTACGAGGCCGCGGCGATGTTCGCGGCCGCACTGGCGGAGTGACGCCGCGCTCGACCGGTCCACCTAAATCGACGCCCGGGCAAGGGACCGCCTGTGTCGGAACAGGCACCCACCCGCCTCGTCGTCGCGCTGATCGGCGGCTCACACCTGCTCAATCACGCCTACTTCACGCTGTTGCCGCCCATCTTCGGCGCCCTCGATTCGGACCTCTCGATCACCGCCGGCCAGTCGGGGCTGGCGCTCGGCCTCGTCGGATTCGTCGTCGTCGCCCTCCAGTTGCCGTACGGCTATCTCTCGGATCGGTACAGCCGGTCGCTCGTGCTCGCGTGCTCGCTGGTCGTCGGCACCGTCGGCGCGT
>NZ_WPCA01000062.1 GCF_009741825.1 Halapricum sp. CBA1109 | reverse complement strand
GCGCGTCAGTCGTCGTCGGCCGCGGCCGCGACCGGTTCGCCTTCGCGCGGGAACTCCTCGATGGTCGCAGCGCGGAAGGCGGACTCGTCGAACTCGTACTCGCCGTCGAGGAACTCGACGATCTGGTGGGTGTCGTTCATCGCGTTCTTCAGGCAGGTCGAGGCCCCCGGCGACGGCGTGATGTTGAAGATGATGTCCTCACCGGTGATCTTTGCCTCGCCCATATCGAGTTGCTTCGTGCTGGTGTCGACGATCTGTGGCCGGACGCCGCCGTAGCCTTTCGCGCGGCTGATGTCGCCGGCGTCAACGCTCGGGACGACCTTCTGGACGTGCGGGAGGAACGCGCGCTTGCCGACCGCGGGCACGTCGTAGACGAGGTTCTTCAGCACGTACGGCAGCAGGACCTTGTCGGCGAGGATGTTGGCGTAACTCAGGAACGACGCCGGCGTGAAGCCGAAGACGTCGAAGAAGTCCGCGATGGTGTCGACCTCGCCGCGTTCCAGCGCCGGCACGAGTTTCGCCGTCGGCCCGAAGCGCGTGATGGAGTCGTCGTGGACGTCGGCGTCGCCGTGGACCGCCGCGAACGGCAGTTTCTTCATCTGGAGGGTGTACACCTTGCCGTTCAGCAGGTCGTCGGCGAGGAAGAAGCTCCCCGCGACCGGGAGCAGGGACATATCCTCCCCGTAGCCCATCTGCTTGGCGAACTGGAGGCTGTGGGAGCCGGCAGCGACGACGGTCACGTCCGTCTCGAAGGTGCCGCGCGTCGTCTCGACCTCGTAGTCGCCGTCGATAGTCCGCTCGACGTTTTTCACTTCGGTACTGGTGTAGACGTCGACGCCGGGCACCTCGCTGGCGCTGTCGACGAAGGACTTCGACACCGAACCGTAGTCGACGACGTAGCCGTCGGGCGTCTGCAGGGCCATCAGGTCCGTCCGCGGGTCCCGACCCTCGACAACCTTCGGTTCGAGGTCGGCTATCTCCTCGCGGCCGATGGCCTCGAGTTTGGGGAAGAGGTCGCCGAAGCCCTCCTCGTCGTAGCGCCGTTCGAGGGAGTCGACCTCCTCGTCCCCGACGGCCAGCACCATCTTCGAGCGCTTGTCGTGCATCTCCCGGTCGGGGTCCGCGTTCTCCAAGTACCCCGCCAGCAGTTCCGCGCCCTCCTTGACCTCCTTGGCCTTCTCGAGGGTGTAGTTCGTCTCGATGTCCCCGAAGTGCAGCGTCTGGGAGTTGTTCGTGTAGTTGGAGTTGACGGCCGCGATGCCCGCCTCCTTCTCTACGAGGGCGACTCTGTCGATGTCGGTGAAGTTCGCCACCGTGTACAACAGCGACGCCCCGCTGATACCGCCGCCGACGATGACGAGATCATAGTCCTCTGTCATATTTGGGAAGTACGGTAACTCGTCTCGTCCGTTAGTTCTGCCGAATAAATGCGTTTCTATCTGTCGAGTGTGAAAGTCCGTGAAGAATTTGCGACGGTGCGGTCGCCGCGTCAGACGCCGCGACCCTGCATCTTCTCCTCTTCCGGGAGGTCGACGTTCGCGTCACCCTCCATACCCTGGCCGGCGTTGGAGGCGATGTCGACCAGCGTCTCGGGGTCGTCCCAGTTGTTGACGGCCTCGACGATGGCAGTACCCATCGCGCGGGGGTTCTCCGCGCCGAAGATACCCGACCCGACGAAGATGCCGTCACAGCCGTGGTGCATCATCAGCGCCGCGTCTGCGGGCGTGGCGATGCCGCCGGCCGCGAAGTTGACTACCGGGAGGCGGCCCATCTCGGCCGTCTCGTGGACGAGTTCGGCGGGCGCCTCGTGCTCGCGGGCCCACTTCTCGCGCTCCTCGTGGCTCATCCCTTCGAGTTGGCGGATCGCTCCCTTGATGTTGCGCTGGTGGTGGACGGCCTGGTTCACGTCGCCGGTGCCGGCCTCGCCTTTCGTTCGGATCATCGCCGCGCCCTCGTCGATGCGGCGCAGGGCCTCCTGGAGGTTGCGCGCGCCACAGACGAACGGCGCGGTGAACTCGCGCTTGTCGATGTGGTAGCGGTCGTCGGCCGGTGTGAGAACCTCGGACTCGTCGACCATATCCGCGCCGGCGGCTTCGAGAATCTGGGCCTCCTTCGTGTGACCGATTCGGGACTTGCCCATCACCGGGATGGACACCTCGTCGATAATCTCCGTGAGGGAGGCCGGGTCGGCCATCCGCGCGACGCCGCCGCGCTTGCGGATGTCCGCCGGGACGGCCTCGAGGTTCATCACGGCCACCGCACCGACGTCCTCGGCGATCCGTGCCTGTTCTTTGTTGACGACGTCCATGATGACGCCGCCTTTCTGCATCTTGGCGAACCCGCGCTTGACCAGATCGGTCCCGCGCTTGAGGTCTTCGAGATCAGTCGCTTCGGGCATACCCCCGCTTGGGTGTGGACCCACTTATCCGTGTTCTTCGGTCCCGGAGAGCGAAAACGGGCATTTCGGCCGTTCACGAACCGTCTGCGTGCCTGCCTGACCGGCTCCGGCACTGCGTTCGGTGGCTCCGCTACCGTTTTGTTCGTCCCGGCCGGAGCGGTCGCATATGTCCGCTGGCGTCGGCCGACGAGTGGAAGGGTTCCTCGCGCGGTACTTCGACCGGCCGCTCCCCGACCGGCCGGATCTGCCGTGGTACGTCGCGCCGCTTCCGGGTTGGCTCGAGGACATCGGCCTGCGACTGGCGTGGCCCATCGTCCTCGTCAACCTCGTCGGGACGCTGTTCGGGTTCTGGTACTACGCCGGCCGACCGCTGGAACTTTCCGTCGGCGGGCAACTCGGGGCCGCGCCGGTCGCCGCCTACCCGTTGATTCCGGACAGCCCCGTCGCCACGCTGTTCATCGCGCTGTCGCTTGCGGCGTGGCGACTGGGTTACGACGCCGACTGGCTCCACGCGCTGGCGTTTTTCGGCTGTATCAAACTCGGCCTCTGGACGCCGTACGTCCAGTTGTTCCTCAACGGCCCGGAGGGCATCCCTATGTGGCTGTACGTCTTCCTCGTCGTGAGCCACCTCGCGATGGCCGTACAGGCGTTCCTTATCTACCGCTACGCGACGTTCTCTGTCGGTGCCGTCGCCGTCCCCGCCCTCTGGTACGGGTTCAATGACGTCGTCGACTACTTCTGGCCGGTGCTGGAAGGGCCCCACCACACGACACTGCGCGCGGAAGTCGTCGTCGGCGGTATCGACCACACCCTCCCGGCACACGACTTCGCGGCCGTGTGCGCGGTGGCGCTCACGCTGTTGGCGACGTTTCTAGCGCTTGCCACGCGGATAGAGACGCTGAAGCGTCAGAAATAGGTACTACTAGTTTATCCCCTCGGCCGTCCTCTCTTTGTTCGAACACTATGGCACCAGAAACACTAACCGAGGCGGAGATAGCCGGCGACGGTGTACAGACCGCAGAGCGGGGCGAGTCGGGGCTCGACGCCAACGTCGCCGGGGCGCTGTCGTACGCGCTCGGGATCCTGACCGGCGTGGTGTTTTCGTCGTCGACGACCGGCCGTCGGTCCGGTTCCACGCCGCACAGAGTATGCTGCTCTCGGCCGCGATCATCGGGGCGTTCGTGGCGTTGAGCGTCGTGAACACCGTCGTGTTCGCCACGCTGTTCGGCGACCTGTTCCTCGTCGGGACGCTGCTGTGGCTCGGCCTCTCGCTGGTGTGGCTGGCGCTCAGTCTCGGCGGGTTCGTCCTCTGGGCGTATATGCTATACAGCACCTACACCGGCGCGGACGTCCACCTACCCGTCATCGGTGACATCGCCGAGAACATCGCGTCGAAGTGACGGCCCTACAGCGAGATATCCCGGTCGTCGCTGTGTGAGCGGACCCACAGTTCGCCGATGCGCGAGAGCCGCGTCCGGTAGGACTTGCCGTGGGACTCCTGTTCGATGTAGCCTTTCCCGCCCGGCCCGAGTCGGTCGACGTTGTACAGCACCTTCGAGCGGAAGCTATCGGTGTACTCCTCGCCCAAATCACGGGCGAGCGCCTGAGCCAACTCGGAGACGGACTCGAACTCGCCGTGTTCGCCGAGGGTGAAGAGAATGACCTCCTCGAAGGGCTTGACGTTCGAGAAGGAGGCGACCGGCAACTCGACGATGTAACTGCCGTCTATCTCCTTGGCGCCGATGGTCGTCCCGCGCTCGTCGAACTCCGCCAGCAGTTCGCGGGCGCTCTCTAAACGCTCCTCTACTCGGTCGTCCTCGACATCGTCGTCGATGTCTTCCAAGAGGTCGATACCCTGCCTCAGTTCCTCGGCCAGTTCGGTCTCCAGATACTTCTCGGGGGCCGTGTAGTAGGTGTGGATACGGTCGCGGTCGCCCTCGCGTTCGACCATAATGGAGTGAGCGGCCGTGGCGAAGGCGAACGACACCGGGCGGGGCATCGCGGAGATGTTGACCCACACCTCGGCGTCGTCCCCGCGGTCGAGTTCGTCGTTGATGAGTTCGAACGCCTGCGCGAAGGCGGCGTCGTAGTCGTAGACGTCTTCGAGCGTGACGCGTTCGGTCTCTGCGCCCAACAGGTTCCGGAAGTCGGTCTCCAGTTGCCCGGCGATGCCCTGTGAGTACTCGACGTTTGCCTCGCTACCGACCGCGCCCTCCAGTAGTATCGCGCGGTCGACGTCGAGTTGCTCGCGCACGAGGGGCGCGATGAGCCGGTCGTAATCGAACCCGACCGGGACGATGTGGGTGTGCATACGTATCTGGTCGGCGTGACCGGATAAAAAAGCGCAGTTTCGGTCGCCCGGCGTCAGGCGGCACACTCCTCCGGGAGGTCGATGGGTCCGACCTCGCCCCACGAACTGTAATCGTACGTGGCGCTCTCGAAGTCCTCCCCTCCGAGCACTTCGATGCGGCGGATGTAGCCCGTCGAGACGCTGACGTACGCGACCTGTGAGTATCCAGCCTCGTTCTCGAACTCGTAGACGTAGACGTCTTCGCCGTCGAGCGTCTCCCGCCCCGTCGGCGTCACGTCGATTTCGGCGTCCGAGGAGTCCGTCGGGGCCTCCGTCGAGTCCGGTAGCTCCGTACAGCCGCGCTCAGTGGCGATGTAGGACGTGCCGTCGACCCGGTAGACGTTCTGGGTCCCCTGCGGGGTTTCGATAGTCGCGCTGTAGTCGTCACCGTTCACCCGGTAGCTCACCGCGTTCGTCCCGTTGTCGGTGACGACCTCTCCGTCTATTGCGAACGAGTCCGCCGAGACGACTGCCTCTTGGAAGGCCGGACCGCTGGTGTCGTCCGGCTGGTCGTCGCCAGTGTCGGTCTGCTCGTCGTCCTCGCCGTCGTCAGTTTGCTCTTGTTCGCCAGTGTCAGTCTGCTCGTCGTCCTCGCCGTCGTCGGTCTGTTCGTCGTCCCCGTTGCTGTCGTCCGGTTGGTCGTCGTCGGTGCTGGTCTGCTCGTCGCCCGGCGAATCGGTCTCGTCCGCGTCGTCGTCCCCCTCCTCGTCGCCACCGTCCCCACCGGAACAGCCAGCGACGGCGAACGTGCCGCCGGCCGCGACCAACCCGAGGAACCGTCTTCTGTTCGGATCCATATGGGCAGTGTGCGTCGCCAATCGACTTAAGCATTCGTCTAGTTGATATTTCTTCTCCAGCTATTTATCGAGTGCAGTACTCTCCGTTTCGGCCACTCCGTACGGCTCTGTCCATCCGACGGTCCCGATTCGGGGATGGGTCCCGGCGATCCTCGCTCGGCAATTCCCCGGCAGTACAACCGAAGAATACGAGTCCCCCCGGCAGTCAGTTGACGTATGGAAATCGAGATGGACACAGCCCTCGACGAAGTCGCGGCGGCGTCGCCGCTGGTCAACGCGGTCACGAACAACGTCACGGTCAACGACGTGGCGCAGGTCATCCTCCACTGGGGCGGCCTGCCGGTGATGTCCGACGACGAGCGAGAGGTCGGAGATATGGTCGCGGCGGCGGGGGCCTGCCTACTCAATATGGGGACCGTCAGCGAGGCGGGCGAGGCGACGATGATCGAAGCGGGCGAGGCCGCGAACGAGCGGGACATCCCCGTCGTCGTCGACCCCGTCGGCGTCGGCGCGACGCCGACCCGCGACCGTGTGGCCGAGCGACTCGTCACCGAACTCGACGTGGCGATTCTCAAGGGCAACTACGGCGAGATAACGGCGCTTTCGGGCGAGGACGCCGACGTACGGGGCGTCGAGTCCGTCGGCGAGTATTCCGACATCGCGACGACGGCCGTCGCGGCCGCCCAGCAGTTCGACACTGTCGTCGTCGCCTCCGGCGAAACGGACGTGGTCGCGACCGCCGACGGGGCCTACGAAGTCACGGCTGGCCACCCCGATATGGGCACCGTCGTCGGTACCGGGTGTATGCTCGGCGGGACCGTCGCGACGTTCGCGGGCGCTATCGAGGAGACGGAACGGGCGGCACTGGCGGGCACCGTGGGCTTCGGCCTCGCCGGCGAGGCGGCCGCCGCCGAGGAGTTCGGCGCGGTCCACGGCCCCGGAAGCTACAACGTCGCGTTCAAGGACGCTATCGCCGGTCTCGGTGGGGTCGACACCGACAGCGCCGACAGCCGCATCGAAGAAATCCTCTCGACGTCGTGATGGGAGGGGAGTCGCCAGTCGCGCTGATCACCGGCGCGAGTCGCGGTATCGGCGCGGCGACGGCCCGAGTGCTCGCCGGCGAGGGCTACACCGTCGTCCTCGCGGCCCGGACCGAGTCGGACCTCCGCTCGGTGGCGGCCGATATCGAGGCCGACCACGGCGTGCCGGCACACGTCGTTCCGACGGACGTGAGCGACCACGAGGCCGTCACGGCGCTGGTCGAGACGACCCGCGAGCGCTGTGGCCGCCTCGACGTCGCCGTCGTCAACGCCGGCGTCGGCGAGCGACAGGACGTCCCCCTCGATGACCTCCCAATCGAGGAGTACCACGCCGTCACGCGGACGAACGTCGACGGAGCCTTCTACACGACGCGGGCGGTCCTGCCGGCACTCCGGGAGAGCGAGGGGACCCTCGTCTACGTCGGGAGCTATATGGCCAAATATCCCAACACGTCGACGCCGATATACGCCGCCTCGAAGTGGTGGCTCCGCGGGTTCGCCCACAGCATCGCGGGTCGGGCGGGCCCGGACGGCGTCGCGGTGTCGCTGATCAACCCCTCGGGCGTCCCGACGGCCTTCGGCGAGGAACTCCGCGGCGAGTCGAACGAACAGCGACTGAACCACGACGCGGTCGTCTCGGCCGCGGACGTGGCGGACGCGGTGGCGACGGCCGTCGAGCAGGACGCCCCGGGGACCGTCGCGGAACTGGACCTCTTCCGGCGGGACATCCACGAGCGGTTCTGAGCTCAGACTTTGTCGACGTCGGCAGCGCTCTCGGCCTGTTCGCGGACCGACGACAGCGTGGCGCTGGGGCTGGTCGCGGCGACGGCCGCCTCGACAGCCCCCTCGAGCACCGGAGCGTTTGCGATGGCGGCGTCGACGTCGCTGGTCTCGATTGCGACTTCGGCGTTCATCACCGCGCTCCCGAGGTCGACGAGGACGACGACGCCGTCGCCGCTGTCGGCCGCCGACAGCGCCGCCTCGATGTCGCCCGGGACGGTCCCGATACCGCCGTGGCCGTCGCCGCCGACGGCCTCGATTGTGGTGTCGCCGCCCATCTCGGCGGCCACCTCGACGATGCCTTCGGCCGCCCGTTCGCTGTGGGAGACGACGACGAGTCCGACGCTCATACGTCCTCGTCCGGAATCGTCGGGGACGTGGCGTCGGCGTCCGCGACGGTCACGTCTCCGTGTTCCTGTGCGACTTCTAGCAGCGCTTCGAGGATGAACAGCGTGCTCGTCGCGCCCGGGTCCTGGTGGCCGACCGAGCGCCAACCGAGATACGAGGCTCGGCCTTTCGAGGCGCGGATGGGGACGGTGAAGTCGACGCCCCGACGGGCCGCTTCGACGGCCTTCGCCAGCGCCTCGACCGGCGGCAACTCGTCGGTCTCGATGGACTTTTTGAAGGTGTGAACGGCGGGGACGAGGGCGTCGACCATCGTCGCGTCGCCGACGCTCGCGTCACCGCGGTCCTGTACCTTCTCCAGATACGTCTCGGCGAAGGCGACGGCGCTCTCGGGGGTCAGGCCCTCGTCCAGTTCCGCGCTGGCGAACACCAGCGACCCGCCGTACAGCGGTCCGGCCGCGCCGCCGACTTCGGCCATCACCGTCTTGCCGGTCGTCTTCACTACCGTTGCGGCGTCGGGGTCCTCCACGTCGGCGGCCGCGTCGGCAGCGGCCCGCCAACCGCGGGCCATATTGCCGCCGTGGTCGGCGTCACCGATGGCCGAGTCCAACTCCGTCAGGTGGTCGCGCTCGGCTTCCAGCCGCGTCGCAACGCGCTCGACGGCCGCGACGGCCGCAGTACCTGCGCCGGTCATTGGACCGAGAGCGCGGGCGTGTCGGCCGGCGCGTCGAACAACTCCGTGAGTTCGTCGTCGACGACACAGACCGTGATCGAACAGCCCTCCATATCGAGCGAGGTCATGTAGTCGCCGACCCACGCGTCGTACGTCTCGATGCCGCGGTCGCCCAACAGCTCCTGTAGCCGCCGGTTGACGACGAACAGTTCCATCTGGGGTGTCCCGCCCATCCCGTTGACGATGGTGAGGACCTCCTGCCCCGCCTCGACGTCGAGGTCGTCAAGCACCGCCTCGGTCAGTTCGTCGGTGATGTCGTCGGCGGCCATCATATCGGCGTTCTCGACGCCGGGTTCGCCGTGGATACCGATGCCGAGTTCTATCTCGTCCTCGCCGAGGTCGAAGGTCGGTTCGCCTTTCTCGGGGGTGACACAGGAGGTGAGCGCGACGCCCATCGTCCCGACGTTGTCGACGACTTTCTGCCCGACGCGCTGGACCTCCGCCAGCGACGCGCCCTCGGCGGCCTTCGCGCCGACGGCCTTGTGGACGAGGATGGTGCCACAGACCCCTCGGCGGCCGGAGGTGTACAGCGAGTCCTCGACGGCCACGTCGTCGTCGACGACCACCGTCTCGACGTCGACGCCTTCCATCTCGACGAGGTCGATGGCCGTCTCGAAGTTCATCACGTCGCCCTCGTAGTTTTTGATGACGGCGAGGACGCCCTCGCCGGCGTCACACGCGTCCAGTAACGCCTCGAACTCGTCGGCCGTCGGCGAGGAGAACACGTCGCCGGCGGCCGCGCCGTCGAGCATCCCGTCGCCGATGTAGCCCGCGTGGGTCGGTTCGTGACCGCTGCCGCCGCCGGTCGCTATCCCGACTTTCCCGTCGGGTGTTCCGTCCGCCCGTACCACGACCTGTGTGTCCTCGAGCCGTCGGAGCCGGTCCGGGTACGTCTGGACCATCCCGTCGAGCATCTCTTCAACTACGTCGTCCGGATCGTTGATCAGTTTCTTCATACGATTCTATAATGAACGACAATGATAATAAGACTGCCGTGGTACGCGCCGCGTCGGGCCGGTCCGGGTCACGACAATTATTTCCCACGAGATGATCTATGATGATTCGTCCATGCACGCAGTCATGGCATCATCATCAACACCGGGCCCGAGTGCCCAGATCATCAATGCAAGATTCAGCGAAATACCTCATCCACGCGAACATCACGGCGAACGGGGTGGTCGAGCGGAGTGACGTCGTCGGCGCTATCTTCGGCCAGACCGAGGGGCTACTGGGCGACCAGCTAGACCTCCGTGAGCTACAGGACTCGGCGAAAGTCGGTCGCATCGACGTCGAGATAGAGTCCGAACAGGGCCAATCCTACGGCGAGATAACCATCGCCAGCGGTCTCGACCGCGTCGAGACGGCCATCCTCGCAGCCTCACTGGAGACTATCGACCGCGTCGGCCCCTGTCGGTCGACGATAGAGGTCCGGGAACTGGAAGACGTCAGGCAGGCCAAGCGCCGGGCGGTCATCGAGCGCGCCAAGGACCTCCTGAGACGTTCGACGAGTCGGTACTCTCAAGCGAGGAACTGATCGAGGAGGTCCGCCGCAGCGCGCGCGTCGAGCACATCACCGAGTACGAGGGGTTGCCCGCGGGGCCGCGCGTCGCGGCCTCGGACGCGATAATCGTCGTCGAGGGCCGGTCGGACGTGTTGCGCCTGCTGGAGTACGGCGTGAAAAACGCTATCGCCGTCGAGGGGACCGACGTGCCCCCTGCGGTTGCCGAGTTGACTCACGAGCGGACGGTCACGGCCTTCTTAGACGGTGACCGCGGCGGCGACCTCATCCTCAAGGAACTCGCGCAGGTCGGAGCCGTCGACTACGTCACGTTCGCGCCGTCGGGAACGTCCGTCGAGGACCTCTCCCGGCAGGCCGTGATGCGCGCGCTCCGCGAGAAGGTCCCCTTCGAGGAGTTGGCCGACGCGGAAACGCCCCACGAGGCCGCGACCGGGGGCGAGACGCCCCCCGAAGCGACCTCGGACGGTGGCGCGGCGACGGCACCGCTCGCGGCGGAGCGTCGACGGGCGACCAGCGTCCAGCGACCCCCCCGGACGACGAGGTGGCTGGCGACGACGGGGACGGACAGGAGGACCAGTCATCGGGAGAAGCGGCGGGCACCGCCGAAGAGAGCGAGGATGGGACGGCCGGCGATGGAGCGAACGACGGGGAGGCGACCGGAGAGGACGCCGACCAAGCCCCCGCGACCGACGAGGAAAGCGGGGACCGTCCGCTGACGCTGTCGGACCACGTCGCGGCCGTCATCGACGAGGCGAGCGGGACGGTCCGGTTGCTGAACGACTGTCTGGAACCGATGGCCGACGCGCCGGCGGCGGACGCGTTCGACACCATCGCCGAGTCCGAGGAGGTGCCGCGGACGGTCCTGCTCGACGGCGAACTCGACCAGCGGGTGCTGGACATCTCCGCCCAGCGCGGGGTCGACCGCATCGTCGCCCGCAGCGAGGGCCAGTTCGTCAAGAAGCCGGCGGCCGTCCAGATAGAGACGGTCGCCTAGTCGAGGCGTCGCTCGTAGACGACGGCGTCGCCGCCGTCGGCGTAGTGGCCCGGTTCGCGGTCGACGGCCGCGAACCCCCTGTTCTCGTAGAACCCGCGCGCCCGGTCGTCGTCCGCCCGGGCGGTCAACCTGAGTGTGTCTATTCCGTTCGCCCGGAGCCGGTCGACGGCCGTATCGACCAACTGCGAGCCGACGCCCTCGCCCTGCCGGGTCGGCCGGACGGCCAGTTCCGGGACGTAGGCCTCGACGTCGCCGACGGCGAAGAGGATGTAGCCGACCGGGAAGCCGTCGTCTTCCGCCAGCAGCGCCGTCTCGGCGGCGAGGAGACTGTCGACCAGAA
This sequence comes from Halapricum sp. CBA1109, assembly GCF_009741825.1. Taxonomy (GTDB): domain Archaea; phylum Halobacteriota; class Halobacteria; order Halobacteriales; family Haloarculaceae; genus Halapricum. The sequence continues at coordinate 4,193 of NZ_WPCA01000062.1, read as the reverse complement.
GCGACGGCGACGGTTCGGCGAGGGCGAGGCGCTGGATGCGCTCGACCGCCCGGCGGTCGTCGGTGCTCGCGGGGCGGACGGTGACGCTCACAGCAGGACCACGCCGGCGACGGCGCCGCCGACGAGTCCGGCCGCGACGGTAGCGAGGAAGTTCACACCCTGATTGCCGACCCGGTCGCCCTCGACCGTCGCGCCGAGGAGGCTGTCGACGGTCATCCCGGCGACGCCGGCGAGGACGACGACGGCGAACCCGGCGAGGCCCACGTCGAAGAAGGCCGTACAGATGCCCGCGATCAGGAAGGCGCCCGCGAGGCCGGCTAGTTCGCCCTGCCACGTCACCGCGCCGTCAGTCCCGGGGTCGACGACTTCGAAGGTCGTGATGAGCCGCGGGTCGTCGAAGAGGCCGCCGATCTCCGAGGAGAGGGTGTCGCTCATCGCGGCCGCGACCGACCCAGCGAAGATGTAGAGGAAGATACCCTCGGGGGCGACCGCGAGGTGGTCGCTGGCGCCGTGGGCGAGGACGGCGAACAGCGCCACCAGCGAGTTCGCCAGGACGTTGCCGCTGCCGCGCGCGCCGTCGTTCGGTTCCGCGATGCCGCGTTCTGCCTTGCGGTCGTACTTGAGTTTCGAGGCGAGGCCGCCGACGCCGAAGAAGGTGATCAACATCGCGAACCAGCCGTAGTCGCCGACGACGATGGTCAACAGGCCCAGCAGGACGCCGGTCAACATCCCGGGGAGCGAGGCGGTGTCGAGCGCGTAGGAGAGATAGCCAAGCAGGACAGTCACGGCCAGAGCGACGCCGATTCGGGTGGCCGACACCTCGATACCGAGGTCGGCGAACAGCCACAACAGGAGGCCGACGGTGAACAACACGACGGGGTCGTCACGCTCGAAGAGGACGGTCCGCAACAGCGCGCCCGTCAGGCGCCGCTGGTCGCAAGGAAGGCCACGAGCGGAACCGAGAGCGAGGCCCCGAGTATCGACTGGGTGAGGAGTGCGCCGGCGACGCCGGCGGCCGACCCGCCGACGACGAACCCGGCCGTGGCGAGGACCGGTTCGTCGCGGACCGCTCGGACCGCGTGGCCGGCGAGGTTTCCGTAGCTTACCACCAGCACGCTGGCGACGAAGACGGCCGTCGGCATCCCGAAGGCAGTACTCAGAAGCGAGAGGCCGGCGACGGCGAGGGCGAACCCGGCGAGGCCGTACAACCGTCCGTCGCGCCGGTCGCCGGGGCGAGCGAACAACTCGAAGAGGACGCCGTCCTCGAGCAGAAACAGTCCGGCGACGGCGACGGCGAGGAAGGGACTGGCGGCCGCGACGGTCGCTGCCGGCCGGTCGAGACCACCCACGAGCAGGGGGACGACCAGCGCGAGCGACCCGATAGTGGCGAACGCGCCGGCGCGCCGGACTGTCGTAGTCACGCTACCGGGCGTTTTCCCGAGGGCTACTTCCCAGTTTCGAACCGCGAGCCGTGGGGTTTTCATCGGCGGTCCTCCAATCGGGCGCTGTGGGACTGTACGAACGCTATCTCGCCGCCCGCCTCCGCTACAGCGACGCCGACCTCCCGGACTGTATCGCGGTCGTCCTGACCGAACGGGACCTGCTGGAAGCCGGAGCCTACGACACGCTCGAAGCCGTCTCCGGGTGGGCATTCGAGTTCGGCGCGGACCTCCTGCTGGTGTACGTGAGCGTCCTCGACGAGGACGCCATCCCGACGCTCCGCCGGGAACTCGAGAGCGTCGACGCCCCGCGGCCCGTCGCCGTCAGGGACCCCGAGGCCGACGACCGCGCCGACGCGCCGATTCAGGTCAGCATCGGCCTCGGCGGCAAACACGAGTTCACGACCGCCGTCCGCAACCTCGCCACCGCCGTCGAGGCCGGGACGCTCGACCCCGCGGACATCGACGAGGACACTGTCGAGTCAGAACTCGTCTTCCCGACGCCCCGGACCTGGTACTCAAGACCGGCGCCGAACGCCTCTCGGACTTCATGATCTGGCAGTCGGTGTACTCGGAGCTGTACTTCACCGACGTCAACTGGCGGGACTTCCGCAAGCGGGACTACCTCCGAGCGCTCCGGGACTACCAGAACCGCCAGCGCCGCTTCGGCCGGTGAGCGTCGCCGACATCATCGTTCGTGACGTTTACTCTATTCCGAATAAAGACTTATACCCGGGTAGTGGTAAGCGTCGGTCGTACTATGTCACACGCAGTTCACTCACAGCAGTCGACGGCCACGCGGTTCACTGTCGCCGAACAGGAGACGGATTTCTCCGACGACGTCGTCGTCGTCCGGACGAAACGCTACGCGTTCTACTGGCTTCTCTCGGACACGCCGGTGTTGTTGTCAGTCAGGGACTACGACGGGACGGACGTGACGGGTACCGTCGACCCGCCCGACGGGATGTACGAGCGGGTCGCCCAGCACTGACCCGGCAGGCGTCGCGCGGTCACAGGTGGTCGTGACCGACCGCCTCAGTCCGAAGAGGTATCGAACTCGCCGTCCTCGATAGGCGGCGCCTCGTCGCTCGGGAGGGCGTCGCGGAACCGGCGGTAGACGCGGCGGGCTTCGCCGCCGGCGCCCGGCCCGACGGCGCGGATGAGCGCGAGGGCCCGACGGGCCCGGGTCCGTCGCCACGACGCCTTCCGTGACTCGTAGGTCCGGATCGACCGGAGGAAGTCTATCTTGCGGAACTCCGGCCAGTACGGCGTACAGAAGTAGACGGCGGCCTCGTTGCCGTTTGCGTGCCACGGCAGGAAGTTCGAGGTGCGCTCGTCGCCGCCGGTCCGGATGATCAGGTCCACGTCCCGTGTCGGCCCCTCGTAGAGGCGGTTCTCGACGGTGTCGACGTCGACGTCCGCCGGCGTCAGATTCCCGTCTTGGACCTCGCGGGCGATGTCGCGGGCGGCCCCGAGCAGTTCCGTGCGGCCGCCGTAGGCCAACGCGATGTTCAGGGTGAACTGGTCGTAGTCGCCGGTCCGGTCCTCGGCGTAGTCGACGGCGTCGCGGACGCGGTCCGGGAGGCGGTGTATCTCGCCGATGGCCCGGATGCGGACGCCCGACTCGTGGACCCGGTCGGCGTCGGCGAACTCCCGTAGTTTGGCCTCGATGAGGTCGAACAAGTCCTGCAGTTGGTCCTCCGGGCGGTCGAAGTTCTCCGTCGAGAAGGTGTACAGCGTCAGTTCCTCGATGCCGAGTTCCTCACACCAGTTCAGCACGGCCTCGGTCGTGTCCGCGCCCTCGCGGTGCCCGTCTGTCGGGTCCGCGCCCTGCTTGCGGGCGTACCGACGGTTGCCGTCTTGGATCACCGCGACGTGGTCCGGCGTGCCCGAGAGTTCGTGCTGGAGGAGGCGTTCGTAGGCGGTGTCGAGGAGGCGACGGAGGCGAGCGGCCATTCATCCGGATAGTTTCGCCCACCGAACATGAGTGTTGCTGTTCGGCGCGAGACCGTCACCGGTATCAGTTGCCGCTTCCGACTCGGGAGTATGGCCGAAGAGATCACCGATCCGGAACTGTACGCACAGGCCGAGGCCTTGCTCGAACCGGGCGAAATCGAACTGAACGGGATCATCGTCCACACGGGGCTTGACACGGACGCGGAGGCGACGCTCCACCAGCAGACCATCGAAATCGGGGACATCATCGCCGAACACGCGGCTCCGGGCGAGGACACCTACGTCTACTCCGGCAACGACGACCCGGAGTTCGGCCTCAACCAACACCAGGGCCTGACGCTTGCCGACGACGAGTTCGTCTGGGAGTGCCAGCAACTCCGGCGTGAGGGCGAGTTCAAAGTCGTCTTTTATTACGAGAGCGACGCCGACCAGTCGGCTATCATCGCTGACGCCCGCGACGCCGGCCACACCGTCGAGTCCGTCGAGGGCTAGAGCCGTTCGAGGCAGTTCCAACAGCGGTCGTACTCGGCGTCGTTGGTCGCATCACACGCCGGACACGTCACCACGTCGTCGCGTCGGGGTCCCAGTTCGGCGCGTCCTCGGGCGACGGCGAGTCGGCGACCGCCTGTCCCTGTTCGGGCCGGTCCCACTCCGTCCCCGGGGCCGCGGTGTCGCCGGAGACCGACGCCGCGCCGTCGCTCCCGGTCTCCGTCGGGAGCGTGTCGGTACCGACGTAGTCGATGAGACGGAACAACACGGTGAGCACGGCCACCGGTATCAGTGCGACGGCGACGAGGA
>NZ_WPCA01000085.1 GCF_009741825.1 Halapricum sp. CBA1109 | reverse complement strand
CCGACGCCGAGACGGTCGCGGCGTGGACAGCCGGATGGCCCCAACGACTTCGCCTGCGTGTCGGCGTCGTCGCCGCTGTCTTGGTGTTTTTCGGGCTGACGGCGTTCATCGGCGGGGTGCTCCCCGGCGGCGCCGTCGTCGAGGCGATCGGCGCTGTCGCCTACGTTGTCGGAGTCGGACTGATCGGTGTCGGGAGCGAGCGGACCTACCGCGTCACCGAACGAGGGCTCGAACGGTCGAACCAGTTCGGTCGCTGGCTGATAGACTGGGACGACGTCGTCGGGGTCGAGACGACCGACGCCGAGCTCCTGATTCGCCGACGACAGTGGTACTATCCCGCGATCAGGTGCTCGCTGGACGATATCGACGACCCGGAGAGTGCCCGGGACGCACTGAGACGGTACACGGCCCGGACGCGGGAGACGGCCGACGGCCCCCGTCCCGAGCGGTGACGGCCGGACGGTCGATCCGTCGTTTCGCTACCGGGAGTGCCGATATTTAAGTTCGGAACCGTCGAAATCGTGGGTATGGCAGAGCTATCCCACGAGTCGACAGGGCCGCTCCCCGCCCCGCGACCCGACACGCCCTTCGGGCTTCTCGTCGGGTTGTACGGGGCGACGATTCTCGGACTGGCCGCCGCCGCGGCCGTCAGCGCGGCGGGCATCGGGACCGCCTACCCCGTCGGTCTCGGCGTCGGCTTCCTCGCCGTCGTCCTCGGGACGGCCGGCGCGACCCGCGTCCCGGGACTGGCGGTCCGACTCGGGGCGACCCGGTTGCGCTGGGGACTGGTCGCCGCGCCCGCGCTCTTCGTGCCCGCCGCGTTCGCCCTGAACCTGTCCGTGCGCTGGACGGTGTTCGCGTTCGCCGCCGCCGTCGGCGGGACGGTGTGGGGAGCGTTCCTCGCCGTCGCGAGCCACACCCGCTACACGCGTGCCGTCGTCGACGAAGCCACAGTCGACGGGGAGTGGCGGGCCCGGCAGGGACCGACCCAGCGCCGGAACGCGCTCCTCGCCGCGGCGGGCCTCACTATCGCCGGGATGGTCGCCTTCCTCGCGGGCCTGTTCACCGAGAACTGGGCGGTCCAGTCGGTCGGTCAGGTCCTGATTCCCGCTGGCGCGGGGTTCGTCGGCTACGCCCGGTCGAGCCGCTATCGGGCGTCGAGCGCCGGACTGGAACGGCGGTTCCCGGTCGCCCGGAACCTGCTCCCGTGGGCAGACTGTACCGGCTACGCGGTCACCGACGAGGCCATCCTGATCCACCGACGGCGGCCGTGGTGGCCGGCCGTGACCATCGACCGCGAGGACGTCGACACCGAGTCGGTCGTCGCGGCGCTGGACCGCTACCTCGACGGGCGGTGAGTACGAGTCCTTTTGATAGTGTTTCTTGTCAGTCATTCCGGTATCGACCGCCCGACATCGGGCGGTCCCACCGTACACAGTGACAAGAAACACTATGAGTCGGGCCGCCCAATCGACGGCCGTGACGGGCCCGATACCAATCGGCTGTGACCCCATCGACGACCTGCTGGGCGGTGGCCTGCCCCGCGGCGCGGCGACCCAGATCTACGGCCAACCGGCCGCCGGCAAGACCAACGTCGCGCTGAGCGCCGCCGTCGGCGTCGCCGCCGAGGGCAACACCGCACTGGTCGTCGACACCGAGGGCCTCTCGCCCGACCGGATGGAGCAACTCGCGGCCGCCCGCGGCGACGCCGAGGACATCGCCTCCCGCATCGTCGTCTCCGCCGCCCACACCTTCGAGGAACAGGAGACGGCCGTCAAGGACGCGGCCGACCTCGCCAGCCAAGTCGATCTTATCGTCCTCGACAGCGCGACCGGGTTCTACCGGCTGGAACGCCACGACGACGACGGCGGCGAAGCCCTCCGGGACGTGGCTCGACAGATCACCCACCTGCTGGGACTGGCCCGCCGCCACGACCTCGCCGTCGCCTTCACCAATCAGGTGTACACCGACCCCGACAGCGACAGCACGAACGCGCTGGGCGGCCACACCCTGAACCACTGGTCGGCGCTGATCCTCCGCCTCGACCGCTTCCGCGGCGGCAACCGCCGCGCGACCCTGGAGAAACACCACTCCCGCCCGGCGGGCGATACCGCCACCTTCCGGATCACCGGCGATGGACTGGCCGGTACCGAAGACGGCGTCTGAGGACGCTGTATCTCGGAGAGCGAGACTACTTCGTCGCGGTGGGCCGAGTGCTCCGGGGAAGGCTGGCCTGTAGCATTCTAAGATACTCGGTATTTTTCCAAATCGTTTTTTCGAAGTGACTCGGACTCCAAATATGGAAACCCCCACCGTCGGAAATTCCTATACAGGTAAGGTTGTAGGTATCAGTTCAACCAGTAATCCAATGGTTCAAAAGAGTGAATGGGCCTATCCAGCCGTGGTTGTCACTGGCGATGAAGACTTCTCTGTAGGAGATCATATCGAGTTCATTGTCAGACAGGAGCTGGAATCGCATTATCAAGCGCAATTAGCTGATCGTGAAAAAGAACTTTCTAGCCCCACTTTTAACCGAATATACCGAGGGGAGGTGTCTGAGATATCAACCGATGGTAATCCACTTATCCGACACAGCGATTGGGATAAATCTGTAGTAGTCATCACCGAAGACTCGGAAACGTTCACCAGAGGGGACACAGTAGAGTTTGTAATAAAGAAAGAAGTCGGGAAGAGATATCAAGCTCTCCTCAGTCACAAGGCTCCCGCGGTGAAGCCACAATACGGGTCACGGGCCGTTATCCCGATCCATCACGATGGGAAAGACAATCAATCGGTTGGTGATACACGCTCTGAAAAGCACGCGACGAAGTCGATAGAAGAACGAGACTGAATATCGTCGCTACTTACCCCGGTGAGAATGCTGTGGGATGGTAGCAGTAAAAGTCATTGATGATTGTATCCCGTCTATCAGGGCACTGATTGCTGTCAGATATTCACGAATGCAGCGTAACTGAATGGTATAGCGGGAGAGAACGATTCGCCTACTCGTCAAGGGAGGTGAGAAGATCAGGATCGAGGTCCCCGTGTAGCGGAGACCATCGTCGAGGTCGAGCGGGAGGTGATGCACGTCGTAGGCGTCCGAGAACACGTCGTGGGGGTCAGCGCCGCCGGCGATCACACACAGCTGGTGGATGTACACCGTATCGTCGTGGGGGCCGCGCTGGCAGCGGACGTAGCGATAGCCGTTGCCGGTCGTCGAGACCGCCGGCGCGCGGGTGCGCCTCATCGGCGGTCACCCCGCGAGTCTAGAATGAAATTCGACGGACGGCGACGGGGGCCGTTCAGGAGGTGAACGGACTGCAAAATCTGGCGTCTGAATTGATTCTCAGAATCGCCGGTATAGTTCCTATACGTGCCACTAGAAGGCGTTTCCCGATATGTTCTAAAACCGCAGGTTTGCGTACGGGCACGGTGGGATTTGAACCCACGGCCATCGGATTAGAAGTCCGATGCTCTTTCCGGACTGAGCTACGTGCCCTCGCTACCTCGTTCCCCGTCCGGTCGCAAAAACGTAGCTGTTTCGCCCGACCGATTCCGAAACGTACTTGTGTTTTAGGTGAGCCTAAATAACTGAGTCGGGACGGAGAGTAGACAGATGCAATCGACACTGTGGACGCTTCGGCAGCGGATCGAACGGCTGACAGCGCCCGCTGGCCCGTTCCGGGTCGTCGACGCGGAGACGGGCCGCAGTCCCGTCCCCGTCGACGGCTGTCGGTTCGACACCCGGCGGCGGGCGCGCACCGCGGTCGGACTGGCGCGGGCGTACCGTAACGCGCTCCGGGAGTACGACCCGCGGACGCCGCGGTACTCGCTGGTCGTCGAACGGGACGGTACCGTCCGCGCGGTGGCGACGCCGCGGCACGAACGGGAGGGGTCGTTGTGAGCGTCGAGACGACCGTCGACCGGGCCCGGGAGCGAGTCGCCCGCGAGCGAACGTGGACGGCCGAGAAACGGACGGCCATCGAGTCGTTCCGCGAGGTCGTCGCCGACTTCGAGACGGGCCTGCCCGTCGGCGGCCAAGCGGTCGGCGGGCCGACGACGGTGGCCACACAGAGTACTACCGGTGGCGCGAGCGTCTCGGCGGTGTTGGACGCTTTCGAGGAGCACGTCGGGCAGTACAGCGGCGACCACGACGACCGGACCGAGAGCGTCCACGCCGCCGTCGCCGAGGAGCTATCGGACGAGGTGGCCGTCTCGCTGTGCGGTGGCGACAGCGCCGGCGTCCTGACGCCGCCGCTGAAACAGGCCATCCTCTCGACGGCGACGAAACGGCTCGGCGAACTCGGCGTCACGGTGCGGGCGTTGGACCGCGAGGCCGACTCGCTGTCCCGGGCCGGCGAGACGATGGACGATGTCGTCGACTGGCTGGTCGAACACAACCCGACGCCGCTGACCGACCTCGGGTTCGACGCCCTCCGGGAACGTCACGAGACGCTCGCCGACCACCGGGAGGCCCTCGATGCGCTGGCGCGCCGCCGACAGGAGACGGTCCGTTCGGTCACCGGCGGCCCGGAACAGGTCGGTATCGAACACCGCGTGCTGATCGAGTACGTCTACGCCGACGCGGCGGCGGACTACCCCGTGCTGGCGACGGCGGCCCGCTTCGACGACCTCTGTGCGAACGCCCAGCGGACCGTCCGTCGACACCTTACGCTGTGTGGTTAGTACCGCTCGGCGACGTCGAACCGGTCGTCCGTGAGCACGACGGTCCCGTCCTCGACGGCCACCTCGACCGGGTCGAGACGGTCACCCGCACACGGCCCCGCAGTGCAGACGCCGCTGTCCTCTTCGAAGCGCGCGCCGTGTTCGTGACAGACGAGTTCGTCCCCGGAGACGATGGCTCCGCTCCCGGGGTCGATAGGGACGTGTGGCTTGTGGGGGCAACTGTTTCGCCACGCCGTCACTTCCTCGCCGTTCCGGTGGAGGAAACAGCTGACGCCGCGGTCGCCGCTCCGGGCCTCGAACCGGACCGTGCTGTCCTCGGGGACGGCCGACAGTGGTGCGATAGTCCGGTCCGTGTCGGCCGCTGAGTGCTTGGCGTCGTTGCTCGCAGTATCGGCCCCATCGACACAGAACCGAACGGTCGTGTCGCCGCTCTCGAGTTCGGCCTCGTCGTCGTGGACGCGGGCGGTCGTCGTCTCCTCGTCCGTCTCGACGGTCACGTCGATGGGGTCGCTCATCTATCGGCCGTCCGCGCCCGACAGGTTTAGGTGTGCCGAAACTACACGGCTTCCGTCTCGCTCCGGCGCTCGATGCGGGACTCGGCGACGGCGAACGCGAGCGTACTGGCCAGTCCTAACAGCGTCCCGGCGGTGAGCATCACCGCCAGATACGAGAGGTCGACGCGGCCGAGGACGAACCCCGAGACGCCGTGGACGATGCCGGCGATGGCGAGCACGTAAAACGGCGCGTTGAGGTAGCGCCACTCGAAGCGGCCGGCGAGGTACTCGTCGGTGACGCGGCCGAGCGAACTCGTGACGCCGGCGGCCGCGAACCACCCGATTGCGCCCCACACCACCGCGGCCGTGACTTCGAGGACGCCCAGCGGGTTGCCCGGCGTCTGGAGGGTCTGGAGGGTCTGATAGCCTGTGACGCTCCCGACGACGAACAGGACGCCCGCGACGAGGTAGGTTATCAGCGTCACGCGGCCGGCGTAGATACCCGAGAGGAGTCGCTGAACCGTCCGGTCGAGCGTCGACTCCAACCCGAGGCCCCGCGAGAGCAGGTACAGCCCCAACAGTCCCGAGGCGAGGCCGAAGACGTCCCCGCGCATCTGGAAGAAGTCGGCGATGACCGCCAGCGGATAGATCAACAGCAGGATGCCCAGCGGTATCAGGATGGTGCCCCGGGTCTCCGGGTCGTCGAGCACCTGCTTCATCGTGTAGTACATCGATTCGAGGTCCTGTGCCTGGCGGACGACCACCCGACGGACGCCGTCTATCTGGACCCGCGAACGGATCACGGGGACGACGCTCTCGTCTTGGGCGCCGTCGGTGACCAACAGCGCACGGACGTCCTCGCCGGTCTCCAAACGCGCCAGCACCGTGTCGAGTTCCTCGCCGACGGCGCGGTTGGCCGCCACGTCGCTCCCGTCCAGTCCGGTGATAGCGGCCACCTCGACGCTCTCGCCGCCCTCGGCGCCGATGTCGTCGTAGAGGTGCAGGCCCTCGAAGAGGACGTTCGAGTCGCTGTCCTCGGGGTCTGCGGTGGCCAGCGACACCGCGGCGTCCTCGACGGCGTCGCGACCGACGACCGGCGTCTCCGTGCCGGTCTTGCGGCCGATGTCGTCGTCGAGGTCGATACACAGCACCAGCAGCATCACTTCGGAGTTGTCCGCTGGAGCATATGGACCTTTGGGCCTCACGCTGCGTCGAGAATCGTGTCCATCGTGGACAGGTCCTGTTCGAGTTCGTCGTCGCCGATGGCGTCCATCTCGGCCGCGAAGTGCTCGCGGAACTGCCGCATCCGCTCGGCGTACTCCGACCCGATAGTCAGAGCCTGAGACTGCTGTTCCCACTCCCCGAGAGACTCCGCCGGCGGCACCCCGATACCGTCGTCCTCCAACGGGACGGCTTCGGGGTCGCGGGCGTGGACCAGCCAGTTTCTCAGGAGGTCGCCGTACCGCGAGAGCAAGACCGCCTTCCGGATCCCGGTGGTGTCGAAGTGCTCCGGTTCGGCCGCGGGGAACGTCACCGTCTTGATCGTCTCGCCCTCATCGCCGGTCCGGTCCTCCCAACTCGCGTCCAGCGTCAACTCGCCCTCGCCGCTGCCGTCCAGTTGGACGAGGACGACGCCGCCGCGGGTCCGCCCCGCTTCCTGTGGCGAAGGGAACAGCGTGTTCACCTCGATGAGGGCGTCTGTCGACTCCTCGGCGGCGCTGGAGCCGTACACCGTCGCCACCTCGTAGCCCTCGGCGTCGAGTTCGACGGTGAGGTCGTACACCAGCGGCGTCACCATATACTCGAACTCCTCGCCGAGATACGTCTCGAACGTCTCGGCGGAGTGGACCGCCCGGTAGTTCGCGCCCTCAACGGCCGTGATCTGATCGACCAGTTCGGGGTTGAAGTCGACGCCGACGCCGACGAAGCTGGTGTGGATGGTGTTCTCGGCGTGGTCGTCCAGTCGGTCCTGCAGGCTCTCGTCGTCGGTCTGACCGGTGTTGGGCATCGCGTCAGTGATCACTATCTGGCGGTTCTCGGTCTCGGTCTGGTCGGCCCCGGCGTACTCCTCCAACATCGCCGTCGCCTCGGCCATCCCCGCGTCGAGGTTGGTTCCCCCGCGGGCCTGCACGTCCTCCTGGATGTGGTCACGGATGGCGTCCATATCGGTCGCTTCGACCGGGCGCAGGGGCTTTGCGACGCTGGCCTCGCTCTCGTAGAGGACGACGCCGAGGCGGTCCTCGGGACGGAGTTGCTCGGTCAGCGATTCGAGGGCGTCGCGGGCGACGGCTATCTTCGAGCGGTCGTCGCCCTCCTCTATCTCGTGTCTGTTGCCGAAACGGTCGTAGTAGTACTGGTCGAACGGCGACCCCATCGACCCGGAGATGTCGAGTACGACGACGACGTTCAACTGCTTGCGCTCGAAGGACTCGGTGGTCAGGTTCGAGTCCAACCCGACGGTGATGTACTGTTCAGTCTCTCCGCCGAGGGGGTCCTCGGTGACGGCCGTCGAGTAGGACGGACAGAACAGCGACTGGCAGGTCCCGTTACTCCCGGTGTCGAAGTAGTAGTTGTAGAACAACCCCTCGTAGGCGACCGACTCCGGCAGCGGAAGGTACCCCTCCTCAACGTTGCGCCGGAAGTCCGCGATGTTCGTCGCGCCGCCGGCCGAAAGGCCGATGCTCTCGGCCGCGTCGGCGCTCGCGCCCGCACTGGAGTAGGAAACGCTGCTGTTTGCCGCCGTCGCGTTGCCGCTGCTGATTGATACCGACCGCTCGCCCGCTTCCTCGGGGTCGTACTGCCAGTCGTCTATCTTCTCGACGCCCGACGGACCGGACGAATCGTCGGTCATCGGGTCGTCGGTCGGTCCGTCGTCGCCGTCCTCGGTGTCGTCGTCGGGCGCTCGCTGTCCCGTACACCCCGCCAGCGTGACGCCGGTCGCACCCAGCGCACACAACCGGAGGTAGCGTCGTCGGTTCGCGTCCATACCTCCACTATCGACGGATTCCCACATCAACGAAGCGGAGGGTCAAACGGCCGTTTGAGCGACCGTCGGCTTTCGCACGACTTTTGAGGCGTCGGCGGTTATCAGTGGCTAACTGACGATGATCTCCAAGGGCTGTGAACAGTGTGCCAACGGCGGGAAGATGGTCATCTTCGTCTACGGCTACTGTGACCAGCGGGACTGTTTCTACTGTCCGCTCGGCGAGAACCGCAAGAACGTCACCGACGTCTACGCCAACGAACGGAAGGTAGAGGAGGATCAGGACATCATCCGCGAGGCCAAGCGGATGGACGCGATGGGGTCGTCCATCACCGGCGGCGAACCCCAGGAAGTGATGGACCGGACCTGCCGGTATCTCTCCCTCCTCAAAGACGAGTTCGGCGAGGACCATCACACCCATCTCTACACCGGCATCACCGGCGGTCGGGAGAATATGCGCCGCCTCGCCGAGGCCGGCCTCGACGAGATTCGCTTCCACCCACCGTACGAGCAGTGGGGTGACCTCCACGGCACCGAGTGGGAGGACATCCTCTACATCGCCCGCGAGGAGGGGCTGACGCCCGCCTTCGAGATTCCGGGCATCCGCCCCGAGACGGAGTTTCTGGAGTTTCTGGACGAGGGCGCGGCCGACTTCTGTAACATCAACGAGTTCGAGATGTCCGACGGGAACTACCGCCGGATGCAGGAGGAGGGATTCGAACTGCGGGAGGGCCACATGAGCGCCGTCGAGGGCGACCGCGAGGAGATTCTGGACGTGATGGGCGACCACGAGAAGACCTACTTCTGTACCTCGGTGTTCAAAGACGCCGCCCAGCACCGTCGCCGCCTCAAGCGGATGGCGCGTAACGTCCGCCGCCCCTTCGACGAGATTACCGACGACGGCACCATCGTCTACGGCAAGACGACCGCCAGCCCACAGCGCCTCGAATCGCTCGGCGTCCCCGAGGACTTCTACAGCGTCAAGTCCGAACACGTCGAAGTTGCGTGGTGGCTGCTGGAGGAGATGGTCGAGGAGGGTGACCTCGAACGCGGCGAGATAGTCGAGCAGTACCCGACTGTGGAAGGCACCGTCGTCGAGCGGACGCCGGTAGCCTGAGAGGCACCGCGACGAACGCAGTGAGTTGCGGCTTTTTCCCCACGTTTTTGCTCGAGGGGTTCCCGCAGCGAGCGACGCGAGCGAGGAAACCCCCCGACCGAAAAAGTGGTTGTTACTCCCGGTTGTCCTCGAACCAGTCGGCCGCGAAGTCGACCAGCGCCGGTTGATCAACCAGCGTCACAGTCCCGGCACCGACGGACCCCTCGGCGTGGCCCACGGACGCCGCGAAGGCGTCCCCGACCGCCCGGAAGTCCTCGGTGCTTGTCTCGAAGTCCTCGTAGGAGACGACAACGCGGTCGCCGTCCCGGACGACCGGTGCGGTCCGCTCGCGGGCCCCGAGGGCGATATCGGCACGGTGTTCCGCGAGGTGGAGCGAGGTGTTGGCCTCGTGACCAACACCCAACAGGAGGACAGACGCGTCGCGGTCGTAGAGGACGCTGTACGGCGTCCCCTCGCCGAGTCCGAAATCGAGCGAGTGGTCGGTCGTGACGGCCTCGGCGTCGGCGCCCCACGCGGCGACGGAGTACAGCGGGTGTGCGCTCCGGCGCGTGTCCGGGAACGCGCGGAGACACTCCGGGATGGCGCCGACGCGCGGGACGGCGTCGCCTCGGGCCGGAACGGCGGCCGCGCCTCGGTTATCGTGTCGGCCCAGTCGTCCGGGACCGGCGGCTGGTTCCACTCCGTCGGGTCGAGATACTGTGGCGTGTGAGCCGGAACGACGAGAGTCCCCTCCGGTGTGACCGCTCGCTGGAGCCCTCGACGACGGCTTGGGGGCCGCCGGCGACCCATCCAAGCGACGACAGCGACGCGTGGACCAACAGCGTGTCGCCGGGCGAGACGCCGAGGGCGCGACAATCCGCGACGATGTCGTCCATCGTCACCGGGTGCTCGACGGCGTCGATAGCGTCCGCTTCGCTCATATCTTCACCTCGCGGCGCGCCCGTGTCAGTCTTTGGGACAGACGCGGTCGAGCGCGGCCGAGAGGGCGTACGGGTCCTCGCTGGTGAGGACGATATCTTGGGCTTGGGACCGCCGAATTCTGACGGCTGACTCCCCGGAGACGATGTAGCCCAACGGTCCGTCGAAGCGGACGCCCCACCGGTACAGCGTCGGGCTGAGGCGGACGCCGACGCCGCCGAAGTCGCCGAACGGCGATATCTCCGTCGGCGTGACGGTCTCGATATCCGAGCAGGTGACGGTCCGATAGCTGAGATGCAGCGGCCACAGACGGAACGCGAGCCCGTCGTCGCGCACTTCGACGCGGAAGGTGGCGCGATAGAACACCACGAGCGGAGCGAAGACGACGAGGAGAACGAACGCAACCCACAGCGGAACGTTCGTTCCCGGATCGCTGTCGACCGCGACCGCGACGACGCCGATCAGCGCGGCCGGGAGGCTGGAGACGAGCAACAGCGCCCACAACCACCCCTGCCGGAACCGCTGGCGTTCGCTGTAGTGGACCGTCACGTCGGGGAGTGTGTGGGCAACGGTGCCAAAGGTTTCGGTCGTCGCCACAACGCTTCTCCCGACGGCGGTCGAACGGTCGCGTATGTACGTCTCACCGGCGGTCCGGTCGATAAAAGAGGACCCGATAGAGGGCGAGACGGTGACGCTGTTGGTCGAAGCCGAGGACGACGCCGACACCGACGCGCTGGCGTCGGCGCTGGTCGAGGCGGGTGGTGAGGTCCGCGACCGGCGGCGGTTCGGGACGGTGGTCGTCACAGTCGACCACGACGCCGTCGCGGACGTGTGTTCGCTGGCGGGCATCGACGTGGTCGAGACGGACAAGGCCACAACTATCGACCCCGACGGGGCGGGAGAGGACGTCGAGTACGACGGCGACGTGTGAGCGGCCGGTTTCGAGGACGCTGTCGTGAAGCCGCAAGCGTTTACTTCTCGCCGGAAGTACCTCTGGGCACGATGGCCGACTGTCCACTCGCCGACGACTGCCCCGAATTCAGCGAGCAGATATCAGGGATGGGGTGTCAACACTACGGCGACCGCGGGGGTGCCGAGTGGTGCAACCACTACAACCAGCCGATATCGGAGCTGAAATCTCAGCCAGTCAACCCCGGCGAGGAACTGGCCGTCACCGTCGAGGACATCCACGAGAGCGGTGCCGGCGTCGGCCGAACCGAGGACGGCTTCATCGTGCTGGTCGACGGCGTCCTGCCCGAGGCCCGTGCCCGCGTGAAGATCACGCAGGTCCGGTCGAACCACGCCCGCGCCGAGGAACTCGAACGCCTCCCGATGGACGAGGAAGCGGCCGACGAGGACGAGAGCGAGGACGCGGCGGACGAGGACGCCGAGGCGGACGACGGCGACGATGACGACGACAGCGGCGGCCGACTCGCGGACGAGGACGACCCGCGACTGGGCAGTCGGGACAACTTCTGGGGCGCTTGACCGACCCGTGTCGGACATCGATATCGACGCCGTGCTCGACCGGGCCGGTTTCGACCCAGAGGAGTCGGTGCTGACCCGGCGGCAGGCGGCCGTCCTCGCGCTTCGAGAACGGGACCTCACGCAGTCGACGATAGCCGACCGGTTCGGCACGTCGCGGGCGAACGTCGCCAGCATCGAGGCCAGCGCTCGCGAGAACGTCCGGAAGGCCCGCGAGACGGTCGCCGTCGCCGACGCCCT
>NZ_WPCA01000124.1 GCF_009741825.1 Halapricum sp. CBA1109 | reverse complement strand
CGAGGACGGCTGGCTGATCCCGTTGCTCGTCGCCGCGGGCCTCAACGGCGGCCTCACGCTGACCGGTATCGGCGGAATACTGTCGTTCTGTATCGGCGCGGCCGGGTTCGGGGCGGTCCTGCGAGACTACTTATAGGTTCCTGAACGCGTCCTCGACCAACTCGCGGTGGCCGCTGGAGAGGCCGGCGTGGTGGAACGCCGCCCCGTCCGCCACCGCGTCGGCCAAGTCGTCGCTGGTCTCGGTGTCGCTGACCTCCCGTATCTCGGCCGCTATCTCGGCCAGTCGCTCGCGCTCCTCCGGTGTGAGGTGGTCGGCGACGGTATTCGCCAACCGACCGGCCGCGGCCTCGGCGTTGCGCCGGGAGTTGACGAACACCAGCGTCGAACCGTCGTCCTCCAGCGTGTCTCTGACCACCGCGGCCGTCGGCTTCTCGCGGTCCCGGACTCGCAGTTCCCGCTGGCTCCCGTCTTCGAGGTGCAGCGCCTGCCCGTAGTGTACTCCCTTCTGCAACTCGATGGGCCGCCACTCCGAATCGACCAGTTCGGCGCCCAGCCACTCGGCCAGCACGTCCGCGTTGCCGATAGTCGCCGACAGTGCGACGGTCTGGAGGTCCGGGTTGATCTGTCTGAGCTTCGCCAGCGTCACCTCGAGCGTCGGGCCGCGCTCGCCGTCGTCGACCAGATGGACCTCGTCGGTCACCACGCAGGTCAGGTCCTCGATCCACGGTGCCCCGTTTCGCACGAGGGAATCGACCTTCTCGGAGGTGGCGACGACGATGTCCTTGCCCGCGAGCCACCCGCCCTCGGACTCGTAGTTGCCCGTCGAGACGCCGATGTCCAGCCCGTACTGTTCGAACTGCTCGAACTCGGCGTGTTTCTCGCTTGCCAGCGCCCGGAGCGGGACGATGTACAGCGCCGTCCCGTCTCGTTCGCCGGCGACGCTTGCGAGCATCGCCAGTTCGGCGATCAGCGTCTTCCCGCTGGCGGTGGGGATGGAGGCGACGAGGTTCTCCCCCTGCGTGACGCCGGCCTCGACCGCCTCGGCCTGTGGCGGGTACAGCGATTCGATACCGTCCTCCCGGAGGTGCTCGGGAAGCCACTCCGGAACCGACGGGATGTCCGCGACGTTCATTGGCCGCTGTTCGGGCGTCCTCGGGGTTAAACTATCGCACTGTCGGCCGCGTGTCCCAGCCCAGGACGCTCCTTTCATCGGGCGACCATCGCACCCGGCCTGCGGGTTTATAATCGCTCGCCGACACTACCCGTCTATGGAGCGATTGTCTGCGGCCGCCGTCGACGGCCTCCGGACGCTGGTCACACTCGCCGCCCTGCTCGCGTCGGTCGCTGTTTTGAGCCGTGGCGCGACGTTTCTGGTCGACGCGTTCGGTGCCGACTGGGTCGCCCACGGGGCGACGGGACACCTTCTCTTCGCCGTCGTCTTCGTCGCTTCCTTTGCGTTCGTCTTCGGGACGTGGCGGGCGTTCTACGACGCGTCGATGACGGGACGGCGACGGGGTAGTCAGCGGGGGACACCGGCGCGATACAGCGACCGACGCCCGCAGAATTATACGTCCGTCCTCCCAACTCGGCGTATGCGCGTCGAGTACGACTACGACACCTGTATCGGGATGTTCCAGTGCGTCGCCGAGTGGGACGCCTTCGAGGAGGACACCGACGCCGGCAAGGCCGTCCTCGCCGACAGCGAGGAACGGGAAGACGGCGTCTTCGTCCGCGAGGTGCCCGAGGACGCCGAACTGGACGCGAAGTTCGCCGCCCGGTCCTGTCCCGTCGACGCCATCACCATCTACGACGACGACGGCGAGCAACTGATTCCCTGAAACGACTGTTTGAGCCTCCGTCGCCTCTTTTGTCGTGTCCATTCACGGGAGGAGTATGGAACGCCGCCGCTTCCTGTTCGGTACCGCCGCCGCCAGCACCGCCCTCCTCGCCGGCTGTTCGAGTTCCGACGGGTCGACGCCCGGAGAGACGACCGACGAGTCGGACGACCCCGAGACCACCGCACCTGAGGAGACCACGACCTCGCCAGACGACGGGACGACCACCGAACCCGACGACGGGACGCCAGACGACACCCCGACGCCGGACCCCGAACCCCCGGAGACTCCCACCGAGATACGGAACGGGAGCTTCGAGGACGACCTCTCGGCGTGGACCGTCGGCCGCGACCTCCCCTCCCAACCCGGTGACTCGGAGGAACCGGTCGACTCCAGTATCGGGACGACGAGCGGGAGAGCGTCCGACGGGTCCAGTGCTCTCCGCATCGGTATCGACGGGAGCGCCGACGACGGCACCGTCTGGGTCAAACAGACCGTCGATCCCGAGGCCGTCTCGACGCTTCGGGTCGACGGCTACAGCGAGATGGAGTCGTTCAACACCATCCTCAAACTGGCCACCTACGTCGGTCCCGAACCCGAGGACGGCCTGACCGAGGCGGACTTCGACACCACGGAGAAACTCGCCGACCACGAGGGCTGGAAGACTTACGAGTACGATATCGACGCCGGGGACGGTCCCGTCGTCGTCGCCGTCGGCCTCACCATCGTCTGGGAGACGGGCGCGACGGGCGTTCTCGACAACGTTCGACTGGAGTGAGACTCAGCCCTCCGGGCAGTACGCGCCCTCGTCGAAGCCGCTACACGAGAGCGTGATCTCGTAGCTCGCGATAGCCTGTGGGTCCGCGTCGATACCGGAGAGGAACACCGGCACCTCTTCGCCGGGCTCCGGGCTTCCGCCGAAGCTTCCGAACCCAGAGGAAGTGCCTATCTGGTTGCCGTCGCTGTCGTACAGCGTCGCGCTGAAATCGTGTTCGATGATCTCGAACGTCTCCTCGCCGTTGTTCTGGACGGTGACGATCAACTCGAACGTCTCGTTGCCGTCCATATCCTCGGTCACCGACCCGCTGTGACTGACGACCTCGATACCGTCGGCCAATTGGTTCGTCACCGTTCCGTCGACGTCGCCGGTGGCCTCGGCATCGGATCCGCTGTCGGAGCCGTCGTCCGCCGAGTCGTCGCTCCCGTCGTCCGTCGATCCGTCGTCCGAGCCACTATCGGACCCGTCGTCCATCGAGTCGTCGCCTCCGTCGTCCATCGAGTCGTCGCCTCCGCCGTCCATCGAGTCGTCGCCTCCGCCGTCCGAGCCAGTGTCGGAGCCGTCGTCCATCGACTGGTCGTCCATCGAATCGTCGCTGGCGGTCGTCTCCTCCGGTTCGTCCTCGTCGTCGTCTTCCTCGCCGTCGCCGCTATCGTCGCCGCCACAACCGGCCAATCCCACACTGATACCCACACCGAGTGCGGCGAGCAACTCCCGCCGGGTTTCTACCTGTTGAACCATAGCTGCACTAATTATTTTCCACCAACATAAAATTACGTCCGACCACGTCGCTCAGACTAGCACGTCCACCGTGTACCCCGCCTCCCGCAGGGCCGAGAGTAGCCGTTCGACGTGGTCGTGGCCTTTCGTCTCCAGATCAAGTTCCACCTCGGCGTCGCTCATCCCGATGTCGCCGCCGGCGCGGTCGTGTTCGATGGCGTGGATGTTGGCGTCGTGGTCGGCGACGATGTCGACCAGTCGCTGCAGCGCGCCCGGTCGGTCGGCCAGCACCGTCCGCACGCGGAGGTATCGGCCAGTCTCGATCAACCCGCGGACGATGACGGTCGTCAGGACGTTCATATCGATGTTGCCGCCACACAGCGCCGGGACGACCGTCTCATCCTCGGCGAACTCGAACCGGTCGAACAACAGGGCCGCCAGCGGTGCCGCCCCGGCCCCCTCGACGAGGGTCTTCGAACGCTCCAACAGCGTCGTCAGCGCGACGGCTATCTCCGAGTCCTCGACGGTGACCACCTCGTCGACGCGCTCTTCGATAACGTCGAACGTTCGCTCGCCGACCTTCCGCGTGGCGATACCGTCGGCGATAGTGTCGACGCCCTCGCGTTCGACCACTTCGCCTTTCTCCAAAGACTGTGCCAGACTCGCCGCGCCCGCCGCCTGCACGCCGACGACACGGATATCCTCGTTTTTGCCTTTGAGGGCAGTTGCGATACCGGAGATGAGGCCGCCGCCGCCGACGGGGACGACGACCGTCTCGACCTCCGGGAGGTCCTCGTATATCTCCAGTCCGATGGTGCCCTGTCCGGCCATCACCGCGTCGTCGTCGAAGGCGTGGACGTATGTCCGGCCCTGTTCGCGCTCTATCTCGTGGGCGCGTTCGGCGGCGGCGTCGTAGTCCTCGCCGTGGAGGACCACCTCGGCCCCGTAACTCCGGGTGGCTTCGACCTTGGCGATGGGCGCGTACTCGGGCATCACGATGACGGAGTCGACGCCGATGCGGGTCGCCGCCAGCGCGACGCCCTGTGCGTGGTTGCCGGCGCTTGCGGTCACCACGCCGGCCTCGCGTTCGGCGTCGCTCAGCGTCGCGATGCGGTTGGTCGCGCCGCGTATCTTGAAGGACCCGGTGCGCTGGAACGTCTCCAGTTTCAGGTGGACATCGGCCCCCGTCAGCGAGGAGAAGGTGTGTGAGTACTCAAGCGGCGTGTGCCGTGCGGTCGCGGCCACGCGGTCGCGGGCCGCGAGTACGTCCTCGAGGTCGAGCATAGCCACACTTGCGCGGCCGTGGTGTTAACGCTCGGGGCGAGGACGCCGTCGCTGGCGGACTGGCGGAAGGGGAGAATGGTGCGTGTGACAGCACCTGAATATGTGGCCGGGTAGTACATAAACTCCCGGGATGCACAGTGAAAGTGAAAGTGCAAGACGGCGGCGGGACGAAAACTCCGTCAGACGGATAGCACACGGGCGTCTGATTGTACTATCTATCCTGACATATTTTCCTCAGTGGTCCTCCCGGGCGGAATATGGTTCGTCGTACAGGGCCTCGTACAGCGCCGCCGGGTCGAACAGTCTGGCGAACGCTCCGGGGTGCGCACACTCAGGTTCGCGTGGGGCTGGACGGCTAGCCCCGTCCGGACCGACAGCAAGTCCTCGTCGTAGCTGAGGAGGTGGGCCGCGCCGCCGCGGTAGGCGCTGGCGAGGCTGGATGGTCGCCCTCGGGGTGGTCGACGGCCGTCGTGTCGACCGCCAGTCGCTCGCGGTGGGCGGCCGCCAGTGCCGGCGTCGCCACCTCGGCGACGACGGCCTCGGTGTCGTCGAGCAACGCCTCGCTGGCCAGTAGCGTCAGCCACTCGTGGTCCCGGAGGTAGTCGAGGGCCGTCCGGGCGTGGCCGCCGACCAGCAGGTCCGCCGCCAGCACGTCCGCGTCCGCGACGATGCGGTCGGGGCTGGCTTCAGGCATCGCTCTCCTCGCGGTGGCGGGCGAGCGCTTCCCGAACCGTCTCGACGTCGGTCTCGTACTCGCCGGCGCGGTCGAACAGCGTCTCCCAGTCGTCCATACTTCTGTATCGGACGCGGGTCACAAACAGTGTGTCGGCGGCCGACCCCGCCGCTGTCGTGCGCTCGTCTGACGGTGATTTAAGTCCGGAGCGGCGGTCGACTTCGGTGGGCGCGCGACATTGGCCTCATCGCCTCCCATCCTCCCAGCGCGCCCGGGCACCCATTTCCACCCCTCTCGTTCCCTTTCCGTTCACGCTCCGATGTGCTGGCGAACGTCGTCGATAGCCGCCGGGCGCGTCATCACCGCGAGGCTGTCGCCCGCTTCGACGGTCGTCTGTGGCAGCGGTATCGACAGCGACTGGCCGTGTCGGCCGTGAGCGTAGACGCGCGCGTCGCCCGGCAGTTCGATCTCGACGACCCGTTTGCCGATCACCGACGACCCCTCCGGTACGTCGACGGTCGCGACCGACAGCGACTCCGTGATCGCCGAGAGGACGTCGAAGTCCCCGCCCAGAAGCGCCGTCTTCGCGCCCGCGGCCCCGAGTTGCTCGGGGTAGATTATCTCGTCGACCTCGCTGGCGTACTTCTCGTATATCTCGGCGCGGTAGTCGGCGTCGATGCGCAGGACTGTCCGCGCGCCGTGGTGTTTCCCGATCATACACGCCGCGAAGTTGACGTTCAGGTCGCCGGTCAGCGCGCCGATGGCGTCGGCGTCGGTGATCCCGGCGGCCTCCAGTAGCGACTCGTCGTCGCCGTCGCCCTGATACACGTCGAACCCCTCCTTCTCGGCGCGTTTCGACCTTCTTTGGGTCGGTGTCGATGACAGAGAGATCGTGCCCCTCGCTGTCGAGGATCCGTGCGGTCCGCATCCCGACCGACCGAACCCGACGATGACGAACTTCATATCCGTGGTGTACGACACCGTCCCTCAAAACACTAGCCCCGGTCCGAAGGGCGTTTAGCCGTCGGCCACCGAGACGTGACCGATGGAGGTAACGTTTCTCGGGACCAGCGGCGCCGTGCCGACGACCCAGCGCAACCCCTCGGCCGTCCTGCTCCGGCGGGAGGGCGAGCGACTGCTGTTCGACTGCGGCGAGGGGACCCAGCGACAGATGATGCGCTTTTCGACCGGGTTCTCGGTCGACCACATCTTCGTCACCCACCTCCACGGCGACCACGTACTCGGCATCCCGGGACTGCTCCAGACGATGGACTTCAACGACCGGACGGCCCCCCTCGCCGTCCACGCGCCCCACGGCACCCGCTCGCGGCTGGAACAACTTGTCTCGGCGACCGGCAACCGACCCTCCTTTCCACTGCGGATCGACCAGGTCGGCCCCGGCGACACCGTCCTCGACGCCGGCGAATACGTCGTCGAGGCTTTCGAGACCGACCACCACACCGAGTCCGTCGGCTACGTCCTGATCGAGGACGACCGGAAGGGCCGCTTCGACCGCGAGAAAGCCGAGGCGGAACTCGGCCTCGAACCGGGACCGAAGTACTCGAAACTCCACGACGGACAGGCGGTCGAACACGACGGCCGGACCATCGAACCCGAGGAGGTCGTCGGGCCGCCCCGACCGGGTCGACGGTTCGTCTACACCGGCGATACGGCCCCGACCGGCGCGACTGTCGAGGCCGCGACGGACGCCGACCTGTTGATCCACGACGCCACTTTCGCCGAGGACCGCCGCGACCGGGCCGCCAGCACGGGCCACTCGACGGCGAAGCAGGCCGCCGAACTGGCTACCCGCGCGGGAGTGAAACGACTCGCGTTGACGCACATCTCGACGCGGTACGCCGGCCGCGCCGGCCGACTCGGCAGCGAGGCCCGCGAGGTGTTCGACGGCGAGACAATCGTCGCCGAGGACGGGATGGTCCTGAACGTCGACTTCCCCGACGCCTGACCGCCCGGCAGAACGGTTAGTACGCTCTGGACCGTAGATGCAGTAATGTACGTCACACCGTTCGGTCGCGCCTTCGATCGGGCGGCGGCCGCCCGGTCGGACCGGACGATGCGCGGCGCCGTCGGCGTCGCCGTCGTCGCCACCGGTCTCGCGCTGGTCGGTGTCGTCCTCTCGCAGGCGTCGTTGGGGTACGACGGACCGCTCGGCCTGCTTTTCGGCGGCCTGTTCCCGTTCGCCCTCGCGGCCGCGCTCGCCGTCTGCGGCGTCGCCGTCCTCGCCAGCGACCTCGACAGCCGGAGCCTCGGCCGCATCGGGCTGTGGTGGCTGGTCGGCTCCGTCGCCGCCACGGGGGCCGCCGTCGGCGTCGTCCTCTTCGAATCCTCGAACGGCGGCCAGTTCACGCAACCGGCCGTCGTCGTCGACGGCAACACCGCGACCGGCGGGCTCACGGGACTGGTCGTCGGCGTCCTCGCGGCCCGACGGCTCGCGCTGCTCTCGGAACGCGACCGTGAGCGTCGGCAGTTGGCCGACGAGCGCGAACGACTGACGCTTTTGAACCGCATCGTCCGCCACGACCTCGGCAACGACCTGCAGGTCATCGACGCCGCCGGCGACCGGATAGAGCGGTCGGGCGAGGCCGACCCCGAGACGGTCGACCGGCTCCGTCGGACCACCAGAGAGGCCATCGATGTCACCGAGCAGGTCCGGACGTTCCTGCTGGCGATGGACGGCGACGACCCGGGGTGTCACGCCGTCGACCTCCGGCGGATACTGGAGACGCAGGTCGACATCGCCCGCAGCCGCCACCCCGAGGCGACCGTCCGGGTCGACGGCGACCTCCCGCCGGTGTCGGTGCTGGCCGACGAACTGCTCTCCTCGGTCGTCCACAACCTTCTCAGCAACGCCGTCGCCCACCACGACGGCCGGTACCCGACGGTCGAACTTTCGGTCGCGTCGACGGCGACACCGTCAGGCTCCGGGTGGCCGACGACGGCCCGGGCATCCCC
>NZ_WPCA01000037.1 GCF_009741825.1 Halapricum sp. CBA1109 | reverse complement strand
ACGGCAACCGTCCAGCCGTCAGCGGTCAGTTGTACTTGACGACAAGATACGTCGCGCCGACGTTGATGAGGACGTAGAACGCGAGAATCGCGGCCGTCAGCGGCGTCACGTTCCCGTCGAAGGCGTTCCGGACGGTGTCGAACAGGAACAGGTACAGCGCCGCGTCGGCCGCGACGACGGCGTAGAGAATCCACTGGACCCGCTGGCTATCGAGGACACCGCTGTCGTCGTCCATACGTTCCTGCACATTGTCGCCCCGGACAAGACTGGTGTGGTCTGGGTCGGGCCGCGACACAACGGTTTTCAGCGACGCCGGCCTCGGGGGAGATATGACCGAGTACACCACCGTCTCGATCCCGAAAGATCTGGCCGACCGCGTCGAGGACACCATCGAGGGGACGAGTTTCTCCTCGACCAGCGACCTCGTCCGGTTCCTGTTGCGGAGCATCGTCGTCGAGCACCAGCGAGAGGGAGAACTCACCGAGGCGCAGTTCGCCGAGATAGCCGAACAGCTACAGGATCTGGGCTATCTGGAGTAGCTACGCGTCGAACTCGCCGTGGTCCGGTTCGACGTCGAGCACTTCCAGCGGTATCTCCTCGCCGGCCCGGTCGAAGACCGCTATCGACCCTTCGTCGTAGGGCGGGACGCCGACGAAGACGACTTCCGCGAGGTCGTCGGACTCGAAGACGCCCATCGTCCCCTCGGGGTGTGAGACGAACCGGCCCTGTGTCTGCCCGGCGGGCCGCCCGAGGTCGACGCCGAAGACGAAGTTCACCGAGTTGCCGGCCTGTGGCATGTAGAAGTGGGTGAACACCGGCGTCTCGCCGGGCACCTCGGTCCCGTCTATCTCGGCCGCTTCCGTCACCGCCAGCGAGAGGTTCACCGGGTCCGGGTGGTTCTCCTCGGCGTACTCCCCCAGATACGCCAGCAACCCCGTCGTCGCGTACACTCTGTCGAGCCCCATCAGCCGAACAGCATCTCGCGGGCGGTCTTGGCGTACAGTCGCGGCGTCCGCTTGCGCGCGCCCGAGAGTGCGTCCGCCAAGGCCGCTTCGGCGTCCTCGTGGACGCCCTCGCCGTGGCCCGTGAGGATGCGCTCGGGGTCGAACCGCCCGAGGCGTTTCGGGGGTTTCAGGCGCAGCGCCGGGTGGACGCCCAGCCGCTCGTCGTCGGTGACGAAGTGACCGGCCGTTCCGACCGCCTCCGGGACGATCAGGGTGCCGTTGTCCTCGCTGAACAGGACCGCCTCCTGCCAGAGTGCGTTGTCGATCAGTTTGTACATCCCGTAGCCCGACTCGCCAAGGTCGTTGCGGACGCGTTCGACCGGCGCGTCCAGTTTGTTCGCCACGCCGTCCATCCACTCCGGGATGTACACGGGCACCTCGTGCCGGCGCGCAATGGCATCGGCGTCGCGCTTGTGCCGATCCAGCAAGATTACGACGCCCGCCACGTCGCCGAGTTCCGCCACCTTCTCGTCTAGCCCGTCTGCGTCGACCGGGTCGATGAGCCACACCCCGCCGTCCTCACCGACGGCGGCGTGACTCGTCCGCTCCATATCCTCGTCCGGATAGGCGATCCAACCGAACCCGTCGTCGTACCGGTCTACCTCGCGCATCGCGGCCGGTCCCGACCCTTTCATTGGCATACGCTGACTGATGGCCGGGACACTGTTAAATGGGTGGCCCGCGCCGGCAGTATTTGCCACGCCTACACCCGTATTTGCCACCGATAGGTTTACGTATTAGATGCGTCTAATCCAGAGTAAGATGGACGTAGTTCGTCGTGCGAGTGCGGGTAATCGAGGTGAGCGTCAGTGGCAGATTTCCTGACTATCGTAATCATCGCGTCGGGGGCACAGCTAGCCGTGCTCCCCGGCGAGAAAGTGCAGTTCATCATCGCCGGGCTCTCGACACGCTATCACCCGCTTTTGGTCGTCTCCGCGGCGGGCGCGGCGTTCGCGGGCTGGACAGCGCTGGAGATCGGCCTCGGGAGCGCCCTCAAAGGTGCTCTGCCGCCGCTCGCCCTCAACGTCTTCACGGCAGTCCTGTTCGCCGTCTTCGCCGTCCTGCTGTTCCGGTCCGCGCCCGAGGCCGGCGAGCGGAGCGTGGCCACCGACGGCGGAAATCTGGGCGTCGAGAAGGACCTCGACGTGACCGTCCTCGGCTACGAAGTGCCGGACGCGCTGGGTGGGTTCGTCCCCATCTTCGCGATGATGGCCGCGGGCGAGTTCGGCGACAAGACCCAACTCGTCACCATCGGACTGGCCGCACAGTACGGCGCCCACCCCGGAATCTGGGTCGGCGAGATGCTGGCTATCATCCCCGTCAGCCTCGCCAACGCCTACTTCTTCCACACGTTCTCGCACAAGTTCGACGTGCGGAAGGCCCACTACTTCGGCGCAGCGGTGTTCGCCTTCTTCGCCGTCGACACCGTCCTCGCCATCACGACGGGCTTCTCCGTCTGGGAGACGGCTGTCGGGGCCGCCGCCGCGACCATCACCGGCCTGCTCTGATCGGGTTCACTCGACGGTGACTCGCTCGCCGCTCTCGTCGCTCTCCTCGATGGCCGCCGCGACTCGCTGGGCGGCCAGTCCGTCGGCGAAACTCGGCTCGAACGTCTCCCCGTTGGCCACCGCCGAGAGGAACGCGTAGTTCTCGTGGACGAAGGTGTGTTCCCAGCCGAGGACGTGCCCCGGCGGCCACCAGTTCCCGACGTAGGGGTCGTCCTCGTCGGTCACGAGCACGCGCTGGTACCCCCGGTCGTCGGCCAGTTTGACCTCCAGTTCGTTCAGGCGCTCCAGCGAGAACCGGAGGCTCCCCTCGGTGCCGTGGACCGTGATCGAGTGGTCGTTCTTGTGGCCGTCGGCCATCCGCGTCGCCTCGACGGTCCCCATCGCGCCGTTCTCGAAGGCGCAGTGGGCCGCGAACCCGTCGTCGACGGTCACCTCGCGGACTTCGTCGCCGCCCTCGACCGGTCGCTCGTCGACGAACGTCCGCAGACGGCCGCTGATATCGGCGATGTCGCCGACCAGAAACCGCGCGAGGTCGATGGTGTGAGTCCCGAGGTCACCGAGCGCACCGCTACCGGCCAACTCCTCGTCCAGTCGCCACACCCAGGGCGCGTCGGCGTCGACGAGCCAGTCCTGACAGTACCGGCCACGGAACTGTCGTATCTCGCCTATCTCGCCGCCCTCGATCAGGTCCTTCGCGTACTGGATGGCCGGGACGAACCGGTAGTTGAACGCGCAGGCGGTGGGAACGCTCGCCTCGGCGGCGGCCGCGGCCATCGCCTCGGCGTCGTCCTCGGTGTGGGCCAGCGGCTTCTCACAGAGGACCGGCGTGCCAGCTTCCAGCGCCGCGATTGAGGGCTCGGCGTGGAGGTGGTTCGGCCCGAGGTTGTAGAAGACGTCCACCTCCTCGACGACTGAACGCCACTCGGTCGCGGTCCGGGCAAATCCCAGCCTGTCGGCCGCGTCCGCGAGGGCGTCCTCGTCGCGGCCGACCAGCACCGACCGCTCGACATCGGGCGCGTCGGGGAAGAACATCGGCAGGCGCGCCAGTGCGTTGGCGTGTGCCTGCCCCATGAATCGGTACCCCAGTATGCCGATAGAGAGCGTCATACCACGACGCTCTCCCGGCACGGGGAAATAGGTTCGGTCAGAACAGCTGTTCGTAGAAGATGGTCAGGACGCCGATAGCGCCGATAATCAAGGAACCGCCGACGATAGGGAGCAGAAGCTGTCCGACTAGCTCACCGCTCACGCCGATAGCGCCGCCGATAAGCACCAAGATACCGAGGGCGAGGTAGCCAGCGGCGTTTGCGATGAACGTCGCCGCGTAGAGGACGTTGTCCTCGACGGTGAGGGCGTTCGAGATCCCACGGCTGTTCCTGATGGCCAGATACGGCCCGAACCCGAGGCCGACGGCGACGAACCCCGCGCCCGCCGCGGCGGCGACGATTGCCCCACCGATACCCGTCGGGTCACCCTGCAGCAGGCCGCCGATACCGATGAACAGCAGGAACCCGATTCCGAGCAGCGCGTACTCCCCGACCACGGTCTTGATCTGTGCCGTCACCGCCGGCTGCTGGAGTTTGTCGGCGAGGCCGGGTTCGGCGTAGCCCTGCTGGCCCGCCGGCTGACCGGGCTGGCCACCAGTCGGCTGTCCGCCCGTCGGCTGGCCGGGCTGACCGCCCTGCTGCTGTCCGGGCTGGCCGCCCTGTGCTTGCCCCGCTGACCGCCTTGCTGTTGTCCGGGCTGACCGCCCTGCCCCGGCTGACCACCTTGCTGTTGTCCCGGCTGACCACCCTGTCCGGGCTGGCCGCTCTGGGGCTGGCCGCCCTGTGACTGTCCGTCCTGACCCGTGTTCTGCTGACCGTCGTCGCTCATACAGGGGGCACATCACGACACCGACACATAAATCTACACGAAACCGGCGTTATATTCACTCGGTATCGAGTCAGAACCTTCCGTTAGGCCCAGTAGGCCTCGCCCGGTTGCTCGGTGAAGACGACCCGCCGGAGGAGGTCGACGGCCTTCTCTAACCCTTCGTTGGCGGAGGTCAGCGAGTCCTCGTGTTCGATAGAGAGCGCGCCGTCGTACCCGACCATCCGGAGCGTCGAGACCACGTCCCGCCAGTGGTCCTCGCCGTGGCCGTAGCCCACCGACCGGAAGAGCCACGAGCGGTCGAGTTCCTCGTCGTACGGCGTCGTGTCCAACACGCCCTTGACACTCGCTCGCTCGTCGTACACCTTGGTGTCCTTGGCGTGGACGTGGTGGATAGCGTCCCCGAGCACCCGGATGGCGTCAGTCACGTCGATGCCCTGCCAGTAGAGGTGGGAGGGATCGAAGTTCGCGCCGACGTACTCGTTGGTCCGCTCGCGGAGTTCCAGCAGGCCCGTCGGTTCGTACACCAGCATGTTCGGGTGCATCTCGATGGCGAGTTCGACGCCGTGGTCGGCGGCGTGGGCCGCCAGATCCTGCCAGTACTCCGTGGCGACCTCCCACTGGTAGTCGTGGGCATCGGCGTGTTCGCTCGGCCACGGCGCGGTAATCCAGTTCGGCACCGAGTCCTCGGGGCCGCCCGCGGGCAACCCCGAGAAACAGGTCACGGTGCGACCCCGAGGGCGTCCGCGAGTTCGACGGCCTCCCGGAGTTCGGTGTCGGCCTCGCTCGCCCTCTCGTCGTCGGGGTGCAGCGGGTTGTTGTGGGTCGCCAGCGCGCTGATGCGCATATCGTGGTCCGCGACCGTCTCCAGCAGGTCCGACCGGACGGCGGGGTCCTCCAGCGCGGCCCGCCGGTCGAGGTGGCTCTCGCCGGGGTAGCCGCCACAGCCTATCTCGACTGCGTCGACGCCGATGCCCGAAAGGTACGACAGGGCGTCTTCGAGTGACTGCTCGCCCAGTGGCACGGTGAGTACGCCAACGTCCATACCCGGAGTGGGACCGAGAGCGACTTAAAAGGGGGCGTCGGTCACGCCGTCTCGTAGCGGTCGAACAGCGTCGACAGTTGTTTGGCCCGCATCGTGAGCATCTGGGCGTTGACGTACATCTCGCCCAGCGCGAGGGTCTGCTCCTCGGCGATGGCGGCGACGTGTTCGGCCTCCTCGACGTTCTCCCGCGAGGTGGCGGCGGCCTCGTCGGCGATGGACGCCACCTCCTCGCTGGAAGCGGCTTGGTCGTCGGTCGCGTTCGATATCTCCTTGACGCCGCTGGTGGTCTGCTGGACGTGGTCGAGGATGGTCTCGAGCGCTGCCAGTCCCTCGCGGGCGTCTTCTTGTCCGGACTCGACGGTGTCGCGCATCTCGTCTATCTCGTCGACGGCGTCGGTCGTCTGGTCCTGAATCTCGGAGATCAGCCCCTCTATCTCGTTGGTCGCCGACTTGGTCTCCTCGGCGAGGTTCTTCACTTCATCGGCGACGACGCCGAAGCCGTTCTCGTCGCCCGTCGAGGCGTGAGCGGCCTCGATGGAGGCGTTCAGCGCGAGGATGTTGGTCTGCTCTGCGATGCCGTCGATCATATCGACTATCTGTCCGACCTCGTCCATCTGGTCGTCGAGGCGCTCTATGGACTCGACGACGGAGTCGGTCTGGTCGCCCACCTCGTCCATCGCCTCGGTGACGCCCCGGGCCGACTCGATTCCCTCGACCGTCTCCCGTTCGGTCTGTTCGGCCTTCTCGGCCACCTCGTTCGAGGAGGCCGCTATCTCCTCGATGGTCGCGGACATATCGCCCATCTCCGAGGAGATGCGGCTGATGTCCTGGTGTTGCTCGTGGAAGACGTCGGCTATCCCTTGGACCGTCTCGGCGACGTTCTCGGAAGCCTCCATCACGGCCTGTGTCGCCGCCGTCACCTGCTCGCTGGAGCCGGCGACGTCCTGACTGAACTCGTCCGCCGTCTCGATGGTCTGTTCGAACGCCGCCGCCATCTCGTTGAACTCCGCCGCGAGGTCGTTCAGCGCCGCGGACGGCGTCTCCGTCGACAGCCGACGGGTCAGATTTCCGTCGCCGGTCTCCTCGACCGCCGCACAGCAGCGCTCGATGTGCGTATCGAGGTCGCTCGACCCCGCGTCCTCGGCGGTCTGGACGCCGCCGTCCGTCGTCACTGGCCGCGCGGGGCGGTCCCGCTGGAGCGTCGCTAGCGATTCCCGGGCGGCGTCGAGTCGCCGCCGCAAATCGTCCCGTTCGGCGACGGTGTCCTCCAGTGCCGCCCGCGCCACGTCTCGCTCGCGTGAGGCGTCGTGGCGCGCGTCGAGTAGCGTCTCGAACCGCCTGTCCACGCCGCGGGCGGCGACCACGAGCGCACCGACCGAGGCGACGACACCGAGTGCCGCGAGAAAAAGATAGGCCGGGCCGGAGACGGCCACCGCGAGCAGTCCCTCGTAGCCCACGAGTGCCGGCTGTACCGCTAGCGCCGCACTCGTCCGCCGGTCGAACAACGTTGACATACGGTTATTTAACCCGATTGCGCATAAATATCCTTCCACCAGTATCATCTTTTGTTCTCGGACTTGTTCTGTTCCGGGTGAAGACGCCGTCTTCGACCGCTTTGAGCCCATTCTATGTCGAGCCACTCCATCAGTACCACTCCTGAGAACGACGGCGGTAAGTTCAAGAGCGGTGCTGGGAAACACCCACAGACGATGGCTACGAGCGAGCAGTTCGGCGGCGGTGCCGGCAGGGCGCACGTGGAGTTGCTCCACCGCCTCGTCGGCGGCGACGGCGCAACGGCGCTGTCGGCGTTTCTGGAGGGATTCACCGACCGTCACAGCGACGTTCCGCTAGAGGACGTCACCGACGAGAACCTCAGCCTCACGGTCAAGAGTCGCATCCTGAAGGAGTCGCCGCCGGACGTCTGGATCGAGTGGCCGGGCAAGAACCTCTCGCCGTACGTCGACGCGGGCGTCCTCGCGGACGTCGACGACGTGTGGGAGGGGAGGGACATGGCGCGGCAGTACCTCGACGGACCGCGGAAGGCCGCCCGGTTCGACGGCACCTACCGGGCCGTCCCGCTGAACATCCACCGAATCAACAACCTCTTCTACAACGCTGATCTGGTCGCCGAGGCCGGCGTCGATCCCGCGGGAGCGGACAGCCTCGGGCGTTCGTCGATATGCTCCGACAGGCCGCCGACGCCACCGGGACGACGGGGATGCTGTTCCCGATGCGGAACCCGTGGACGGTCCTGCAGTTGTTCGAGACGGTCCTGCTCGGCGAACACGGCCACGACGTCTACCGGGCGGTGATCGACGGCCGGGCCCGGACCAACCGCCGAGCGGTCGCCGACGCCCTCGACATCGTCAGCGACTACGCCGACCTCGCGACCGACGACGCGCTGTATATGGCGTTGACGGACGCCAACGACGGCTTCGTCGACGGCGAGTCAGTGTTCTTCCATCAGGGCGATTGGGCGGCCGGCGCCTACGCCGAGACGGACGGCTTCGAGTACGGCCGCGACTGGGAGCACGTACCCTTCCCCGGGACAGAGGGCCTCTACGCGATGAACATGGACGCTGTCGTCGCCTCCGCGAACACCGGCGACCCCGAGGCCGTCGGGGCGTTCCTCGAGTACGCCGGGTCGGCCGACGGCCAGCGCCGGTTCAACAGCCGCAAGGGGTCGATACCGCCACGGACCGACGTTCGGATGGACGAGTTCACGCCCTTCCTCCGGGGTCAACACGAGGACTTCCAGGCCTCGCGGGCGCAACCGCTGTCGATAACCCACGGGCTGGGCGTCGGCCCGCAGCAGTTGATCGAACTCAAGACGGCGATGTCGACGCTCGTCGCCGACTGGGACGTCGAGGCCGCCGCCGAGTCCGTCGTCGCCGCCCTCGAAGACTGACCGGCCCGACCGCACCCGTTTTATCGACCGCCCTCCAACGTCGCGCTATGTCACTGGAGACGATGGACCCCGATCCGATATTCGACGCCGAGGCCTACGACGACACCGTCGAGACGCTCGCCGAACACGACGACCTGCGGTACATCGTCTGGGGCGGCGACTGGTGTGGCGACTGCCGGAGCCAGCTGCCGGCCTTCGGTGCCGCGCTTGCGGCCGCCGGCGTCTCCGAGGACCGCATCGAGGAGATTCCCGTCGAGAAACTCGACGACGGGAGCAAGGAGGGACCGAAGGTCGAGGAGTACGGCATCGAGTATATTCCGACCGTCGTGGTCGAGCGCGTGTCCCCCGGGGACACGGACAGCGCGAGCGGCGACGAGCCGCGAGCGAGAGACGGCGAGGAAGTCGCCCGCTTCGTCGAGGAGGAACCGGTCCCCATCGCGGTGTACCTCGCCGACCAGATTCGGAACGCCTAGTCCGACAGCCACGACAGCGCCGCGTCCACATCGTGTTTCGGCGGCGAACAGCTAAAGTCCCGACAGGCGTACACCGTCGGGTCGCCGTCGCGGGCGTCCCGGTCGGCCCATATCGGCGGCGCGGCCTCGAACCCGAGACGGTCGAGCCACGACCGGAGGCCCTCGGCCGTCGGCGGTCGCGGGGCGAGGATTCGCGCCGGGAGGTACGTCTCGCCGATGCGCTCGCGCCACGCCTCGGGCACCGACTCTGCCGCTATCGTCAGCTCCGTCGAGCCGCCGGTGTAGCGGTCCGCGGCCAGCACGAGCGATGCGTGCTGGACGGGGCTGCCCTCGATGCGGTCGGCGTGGGTCTCGAGGACGGACTCGGCCACCGCCTCGAAGCGGTCGTCGGGCCGGAAGTGTGACAGCGACAGCAACAACTCGGCCGCGACGCCGGCGCTCGCGGGCGTCGACTGGTCGCCCAGTTCCTGGGGTCGCGCGACGAGGGCCTCGCCGCCGGCCGGCGTGAAGTACAGCGTCCCCGCCGATTCGTCGTAGAACCGGTCGACCATCGCCTCGGCGAGGTCCATCGCAAACGCGAGGTGGTCGAGTTCGCCGCTTGCCTGATACGTGTCGAAGGCCCCGCGGGCGAGGAAGGCGTAGTCCTCGAGGTAGCCGTCGATGGTCACCTCGCCGTCCTTGTACCGCCGGGAGAGCCCACCCGCTCCGTCGTAGAGGTGTTCCCGACAGAACGACACCGCCGCCGCGGCCGTCTCCGCATACGACGGGTCAAGCGCCAGCCCCGCCTCCGCGAACGCCGAGACCAGGAGGCCGTTCCAACTCGCCAGAATCTTCTCGTCTCTGGCGGGACGGGGCCGCTCGGCCCGGGCCGAGAACGCCTGTTCGCGGGCCGTCGAGAGCGTCGCCTCGACGTCCTCGATGGTGGTGTCGTAGCGCTGTGCGAGGTCGGCGACGGACTCGCTGACCGTCAGCACCGTCGTCCGCTCGAAGTTGCCGGCCTCGGTGACGCCGAAGCGGTCACAGAACAGCTTTGCGGCCTGTTCGTCCGCGACTGCGTCGTGGACCTCCGCGGGCGTCCACGTGTAGAACGCGCCCTCCTCGTCGCCCGCATCGGGGTCGTCCGGCGGCGGCGAGCGCGCGTCGAGGGTACTGAAGAACCCGCCCGCCTCGTGGCGCAACTCGCGCTCGCAGAACGCCAGCGTCTCGGCGGCCACGTCGGCGTAGCGCTCGTTTCCGGTCCGCTGGAAGGCAGTCAGGTAGAGCCGCGGTATCTCGGCGTTGTCGTAGAGCATCTTCTCGAAGTGGGGGACGACCCACTCGCGGTCGGTCGAGTAGCGGTGGAAGCCGCCGCCGAGGTGGTCGTAGATGCCGCCGTCGGCCATCGCGCCGAGCGTCTCGTCGACCACGTCCGCGAACGGGTCCCGTCCCGTCCGCGCGTGAGCGCGCAGGAGGAGGTGGAGGCGACCGGGTTGGGGGAACTTCGGGCCGCCGCCGGCCCCGAAGCCGCCGTACTCGCGGTCGGCGCTCCGCATCGCGGCGTTGGCGGCCGTCTCTATCACGTCCCCGCCGACCTCGCCGGGGTGGTCCGGCGTCGACTCCAGTTCGCCCTCGATGGCGTCGGTCCACTGCTCGGCACGGTCCTCGACCTCCTCGCGGTCGTTTGCGAAGGAGTCGCGGGTCTTCTCCAGCAGTTCGAGAAAGCCCGGCGAGCCACGGCGTGGCTCCTTCGGGAAGTACGTCCCGACGTAGAACGGCTCCTGGTCGGGCGTGAGCCACACCGAGAGGGGCCACCCACCGCGCCCGCCCATCAACTGGCCGATGGTCTGGTAGATGCTGTCGACGTCCGGTCGCTCCTCTCGGTCGACCTTTATCGGGACGAACGACTCGTTGAGAATCTCCGCGACCGACTCATCCTCGAAGCTCTCCTCGGCCATCACGTGACACCAGTGACAGGAGGAGTAGCCCACCGAGAGGAAGATGGGCTTGTCCCGATCCCGGGCCGCTTGCAGCGCCGTCTCGTCCCACGGCTGCCAGTTGACCGGGTTGTCCGCGTGCTGCTGGAGGTAGGGGCTGCCCTCCGCTCCGAGGCGATTCCGGGCGAGGGGGTCGTCCGTGTCGCTCATAGGCGGTGTTCGGGCGGGCCACAGTAAACACTCTCGGAGGGAACAGCAACCCTTTACTGGCAGTGCCGCGGGCTATCGCGTATGACAGAGACCGTGCTGCTGGTCGGCGGGGGCGGACGCGAACACGCCATCGCTCGCGCGCTGACTGACGCCGACTGTGCCCTGTACGCCTGTGCCGGCAACAAGAACCCCGGAATCGCCCGCGTCGCCGCGGGGTTCGAGACGCTGGAGACGACCAACCCGACGGCCGTACGGACCTACGCCGACGAGGCCGGCGCCGACCTCGCGGTCATCGGCCCGGAGGCAGCCCTCGAGGCCGGCGTCGCGGACGCCTTGGACGAGGCCGGGGTGTACACCTTCGGTCCCCGCGAGGAGGAGGCCCGCATCGAGACGGACAAGGCCTTCCAGCGGCGGTTTATGCGCGAGAACGACATCCCCGGCTGTCCGGACTTCGAGACGTTCGATGATATGGACGCCGCCGCCGAGTACATCCGCGAGTACGACGGTGACCTCGCCATCAAGCCCGCCGGCCTCACCGGCGGCAAGGGCGTCCGCGTGATGGGCGACCAGATAGACGAGGACGAGGCCGTCGAGTACGTCCGCGAGTCGGGCTACGACCGGGTCGTCCTCGAGGAGCGATTGGTCGGCGAGGAGTTCACCGTGCAGGCGCTTGTTGCCAACGGCGACGTGCGCGTCACACCGGCCGTCCAGGACCACAAACGGGCCTACGAGGGCGACGACGGGCCCAACACCGGCGGGATGGGCAGTTACAGCGACGCCACGCTGGAGTTGCCCTTTATGAATCGCGACGATTATATGGAAGCCGTCGACGTCATCGAGTCGACTGTCGACGCCCTCGATGGCTACAAGGGCGTCCTCTACGGCCAGTTTATGCTGACTGCGGACGGCGTCAAAGTCGTCGAGTTCAACGCCCGCTTTGGCGACCCCGAGGCGATGAACACCCTCCCCGTGCTCAACACCGACTTCCTCGACGTGCTGACCGCCGCCCGCGAGGGGTCGGAACTCCCGCAGTTGTCGTTCGCGCCGAAAGCGACCGTGTGTAAGTACGCCGTCCCCGACGGCTACCCGACCGATCCCGAGGCCGGCGCGGCGGTCACCGTCGACGAGGACGGTGCGGCCGAGATAGCCGCGGACTTCGACGGCGAGGCCATCCTCTACTACGCCAGCGTCGACGACCGCGAGGACGGCATCTACACGACGACCTCGCGGTCCTTTGCCGTCGTCGGCGTCGCCGGTTCGATCACCGAGGCCGAGGAGATAGCCGAGGCCGTGCTGAGCGAGGCCGGCGAGGACGGCCTGCGGATGCGCCACGACATCGGCAAACCCGACTTGGTCCAACAGCGCATCGACCACGTCGAGGAGTTGCGGTAGACCGCGACGACGAGGGCGACGCCGTCGCTCGTGCCGACCGGTCACACAGAAAGATAGTCGTGTTTTCGCGGGTCGCCCCCGGCCCGTTCAGTCGTCGGCCGCCGCGACCGCGCCGTGACTGATATCGGTCCCCAGTACGTCGAGGAACTGTGCGATCCACTCGGGGTGGTCGGGCCACGCCTGCGCGGTGACGAGGTTACCGTCGGTGACGACGCCGTCGACCCAGCTACACCCCGCAGCCTCGACCTCCGGTTGGCAGGCCGGGTAGGCTGTCGCGTCGTAGCCATCGAGGACGCCCGCCGCGGCCAGCACCTGCGGGCCGTGACAGATGGAGGCCACCGGCTTGTCGGCCTCGAAGAAGTGCCGGACGGCGTCCAGTACCTCGTCGTATCCGCGGAGGTACTCCGGCGCGCGCCCGCCGGGGACCACGAGCGCGTCGTAGTCGGCGGGGTCGATGTCGGCCATCGTCGCCGATAGCTCGAAGTCGTGGCCGCGGGTCTCCAGATACGTCTGGTCCCCGCGGAAGTCGTGTATCGCTGTCTTGACCACGTCGCCGGCCTCCTTCTCGGGACAGACGGCGTCGACCGTGTGTCCCACGGCCTCCAGTGCCTGATACGGTACCATTATCTCGTAGTCCTCCCCGAAGTCGCCGACGATCATCAGTATCTCCTTGCTCATTGGTGTCACTCCACGTGTACCGTGGAGCGCCACCGTACTAAGGTTGTCTGGAATGGACAAGTAACATATATTTTCGTGTGTGCGACACCCGACCCGTACCGAATCTTGAATACCGGGCCCGTGGTACCACGGGGTATGACTGCCATCGAGGTGGGCGACCACTTCGACTATCACGAGTACCGCGAGGGGCTGAAACTCCTCCAGGAGACGCGCGAGACGACACATCTCGCAAACCGGGCGGGGTTCGACTGTCCGGCCTGTGGCCGGTCCTTCGAGAAACTGCTGGTCACCGAAAAGCGGACGAACACGTTCAACTCGCCGCCCGGGCCGTTCTGTCTCGTCCGCACCGACGACCAGATGCTCGTGTTGACTCACTGACCGCCGGGCCAACCGCGAGATTTTAACCCGTCCGTCACGGAGGTACGTCTCAATGGCTTCGGGTATCGGCGAGTACGCGACCGGTATCGACGCGCGCCTCCGGCAGTACGACTGGTGGAAACACCACGTCCTGTTTTTCGCCTCGCTGCTGGTCGTTCTCCCGATGGTACTGCTGTCGTTTCACGGCCTCAGAGGCGTCTACTCGATTCTGGGTATCGTGAGCGTCGCGCGACTCGCCGCCAACCTCGCGATGTACGTCATCATCGCTATCGTCGTGGTGACGTCAATCGGTGCGCTCCCGGGCTACTACTACGACGCGAAGTACCTAGAGCGCGAGGGGTTCGACTACTCGCCGCGGTGGCCGCTCTACACTATCGTCCACGTGATTCCGGTGTTCGGGCCGTTCATCGCCGTCCCGCTGTACGTCATCCAGCGCTGGCGACACGTCGGGCTCCCGATGCAGGAGTTTCTCCCCTCGGGCTAGGCGGACTGTTCGCTCGGCGCGAGCTGTTCGACGAAGCGCTTGATCACTTTCTCCTCGGCGCGGTGGAGCGTCTCGCTGGCCGTGGACTTCGCTATCGAGAGTCGGTCCGCGAGGTCCGTGAGCGACGCCTCCCGCGGCGTGTCGTAGTAGCCGGCCGCGACGGCCTCGGTGAGTAGCCGCCGCTGGCGCTCGGTCAACAGCGGTTCCTCGGTGACGTGTTGTTGGATGTAGTCCACGGTGAACGTGATGTCGAAGGCGTCCAGTTGCTCGCCGAGAGCAGACAGTCGGTCCTGTGGCGCGGTCAGCTCCCACTCGGCGCTGCCGTCCTGTATCACGAAGGGCATCTCTAAGGGGACGCCCGAGTCCCGCGCCGGCAACAGCAACAGCGGCATCGTCGTCGAGAACTGGACCAGCGCCCGGTCGTCGTCGGCCCGCAAGAGGTCGATGTCGGTCACGTCCTCGTACGCTCGCAGGTCCGCGACCATCTCCGCCGGCCGGTCGGCGATTATCTCCGCCAGTCCGACGCCGTCGTCGCGTCCGAGATAGCCGCCAGTATCCGGACCGACGCCGTCGGATACGAGCGCGTCAGGTCGCCGATCCACACCTCCTCGGGCACCGTCAGTGTCAGTTTCGCGCGCGGCATCGTCCCTACACACCGGTTGTAGCCGGAAAACAGGTCCGCTTTTCCCGAATATGTTCGGCCAAACCGTCGGTCGGCCCCGAAACCATCATCCGGACGGGAGATACCACCACAACTATGGAGACCATCGAACTCACGCACACCGTCGACGCCTCCAGAGAGTCGGTCGCGTCGGCCGTCGACGACCTCGAACCGTTTATGCGCGCCGCGGGGTTCGACGAGGTGACCCTCGACGGCGACGAACTCACCATCGCCAAGGCCGTCGGTCTGTTGCGCATCTCGCTTGACCTCGAACTGTTCGACGAGGCGGACACCGTTCTCGCCTACCGGCAGGTTGACGGCATCTTCGAGGATATGGAGACACGATACTGGCTGGAAAATGGGGACGACGGGACGACGGTCCGCGTCGAGACTATCTTCGGGCTGGACGCGCCCGGCGGATCGCTGCTGGACGCGACGGTGATCAAGCGCCAGCGAACCAAAGAGATAGCGGGGCAGTTCGACTACCTCGACGAGCGCGTGGCCTGACGCTTAGTCCGCCGGCTGTTCGTCGTCGAGGGTCTGTTCCGGTAGCGCCCCGTCGTAGCTTTCGGGGACGTACGCACAGAGCGGGTCGGCCGCCATCGGGTCGCCCGTGTAGGCGTACGCCCGCGAGCGACTGCCGCCGCAGACGTGCCGGAACTCACAGGCCCCGCACTTTCCGCCCAGCGCGTCCGGGTCGCGCAAGCGCTCGAACAGCGGCGACGACCGGTAGATGTCGACGATAGAGCGCTCGCGGACGCTCCCGGCCGACTCGGGCAGGAAGCCCGAGGGGTACACCTGCCCGGTGTGGCTGACGAACGCGAACCCGTCGCCGGCCCGGACGCCGGTCCGCCGGCCGATGTCGTCGTCCGGGGCCGTCTCGGCCCCGCCGCCCGTCCGATGTTGGACGGCGACCCGACGGTAGTGGGGCGCTTCGGTCGTCTTGATACCGAACCGTTCCGCCTCCGACACGGAGAGGAGCCACTCCATAATCGACTCCGCGCGCTCCGGCGAGACGGGGTCGAGCACGCGCCCGCGACCGACGGGCACGAGGAAGAACACGCTCCAGAGGACGGCCCCGAGGTCGGCGGTCAACTCCCGGATGCCCTCCAGGTCCCCGACCGTCGACTGGCAGACGGTGGTGTTGACCTGTAGCGGCAGGCCTGCCTCGCGGGCGGCCCGCGCCGCCGCGACCGTCTCCTCGAAACTCCCCTCCTCGCCCCGGAAGGCGTCGTGGCTTGTGGCGTCCTCGCCGTCGATTGACACCGCCAGCCGCTGCAGGCCGGCGTCGGCCAGCGCCTCGATCTTCTCGGGCATCAGCGAACTCGTCCCGCTGGGAGTCATCGTCATCCGCAGGCCCAAACCGTCGCCGTACTCGACCAAATCGACGGCGTCGTCGCGCTTGAGCGGGTCGCCGCCCGAGAGAACGACCAGTTGCCCGTCGCCGAACTCGGCGGCCTGTTCGAGCAGGCGTTTGCCCTCTCCGGTCGTCAGTTCCGCCGGGTGGCGCTGTGGCTGTGCGTCGGCCCGGCAGTGGTCACACTCCAGTTCACAGGCCTGGGTCAGCTCCCAGATGAGGACGAACGGCCGCTGGTCGGTGTCGGCGTCGCCCGGCCGCATCTCACTCACCCACGTACGCCCGGACGACGTGGCCGCCACAGCCACACTGTTCGACGTACTCCAGTTCCACGTCAGGGACGCGCTCCTCGATGGCCCCGTAGAGGTACGTCTCCGGGTGACCCTGTTCGGCGTGGGTGACGAGGTTGACGTGGGTCCCGTCGACGGTGTGCTCGATGGCGTCGACGGCGTGGTCGACGATCAGTTGCCGGT
Source organism: Halapricum sp. CBA1109 (assembly GCF_009741825.1). Classification (GTDB taxonomy): domain Archaea; phylum Halobacteriota; class Halobacteria; order Halobacteriales; family Haloarculaceae; genus Halapricum. Next base: position 5,162 of record NZ_WPCA01000037.1, on the reverse strand, counting down.
CGTCGGCGTACTGTGGCTTCTCTAAGTTCGCCGACCAGGAGTTGTCGTGGACGTGGTCGGTCACCGGCTGCTGGCTGTCGCTCATATCTCCTCTTTCGGTCCCTGCCACCGTGGACGGACCGCCGAATATGTTCGGTCGTTCTCACTCCGGGCGCTGGGCGAGGACGACCACGACCGTCGTCGACTCGTCGGCCTCGCCCGCGACGGTGCGTTCGCCGTCGAACTGCAAGATGTCGCCGCCCGAGAGGTCGTAGCGCTCGTCGTCGAGGCGCAACTCCATCGCGCCCTCGAGGACGTGGAAGACGATGTCCGTCCCGGGGTGGTCGTGCTCCTCGACTGTCTCGCCGGGGTCTAAGTCGACCCGGACCGTCCGGGGGTTGTCGGTGAAGACGGGGTATTTCGTCGCCGATTCGAGTTCGTCGAGCGTCGCGCGTTCGACCATCGTGATGGACGTTTGCCGCCGACGCTCGTGCATCCCGTCCCGAACACGTTCGCCTACTCGGTGGGTCCGTCCAGTCGCTCCCAGAGGACGATGGCCGGCATCGAGTAGGGGCTGTGGCCGCGGACGACGACCAGCATATTCGCGCCGAAGACGAGCGTCCCGAGGAGGAGCGCCCCGGCTCCGAACGGGATGGCGGCCGACCCGACAAGTCCAGCCTCGCCCACCACGAGGACAACGGCTCCGACGGAGAGACACGCGAAGTCGACGGCGGCGAGGCGGTCGTCGTAGAGGTCGTCGATCATCGGCACTTTCTCCAGTCCGAGGCGGTCGCTGTAGCGGTGGAACCACACGACGAACGGGACGACGTGGTACAGCGTCCCGACGACGACGAACAGCAGGACGCCCAGCAAGAGCACGGAGGCGGCCGGCTCCGGACCGAACCGCGTCAGGTAGGCCGTGGGGTCGGCCAGCCACGACGGGAGCGTCAGCCCCGCCCACAGGAGCATCGCCGCGACGACCACGGCGTAGCGCGTCAACACCGGCGTCCACTCCGTTCGGGTGGCCAGCAGTTGCCGCCCGACGACAACGGCGGCGACGGCGACACCGCTCACCGTCAGGACGGCCCCGACACGGGCGAGGGGGACGACGCCCGCGAGACGACCGCCCGCCAGCGCCAAGACGCCGACCGGATACGCCACTGACTCCCCGCGGACCAGCCACCGGTCTACCGCGTCGAACTCGGACTGGGTGAACATCTGGACGAGCTGATATATCGCGCCCAGCACCGTCGTCAGGACGATGCCGAACACCGCGCCAGTGACGTGGGCCAGTAGGACGTTCATTCGCGTGGCTGGGAGGTTGGACACCAGTCCGGGACGGCCGTACAGCAGTCCGAGAACCACGCCCAGCAGGGGGACGACGACCATCCAGCACAGCGCCACGGCGAAGTGACCGGTCGTCACGTCCGGGCGGCCGGCGCTAGCGATGGTCCGTCCGACGTTGTACGCGAAGACGAGCGCACCGGCCACCGCGAGGACGGCGACGTACGGCAGCGACGCCAGCGCGCCCGTCAGGAAGTGCCCGACGACGCCGACGATACCGGCCGTGAACAGCCACAACTGCGCGACGGCCAACCGGTCGCTGTGGAGGGTCACGCCCGCCCACACCGGGACGAACTGTGTCATCGCGCCCATAATGGTAATACAGACCCACCCGGCGACCAGCAGGTGCCGCGTCGCCACGCCGGCCATCGCGGGCGCGGCGTCGAGCGCCGACAGCGTCCACAGCGCCGCGGCACCGACGAGCAGCACGATACCGACGAGGAAGTGACGCAACGGGACGGTCAGCGGCGGCGTCGTGTCCGTCTCGATGCCGTCTGGAATCGCAGCCATACGCGCACGTTCGACCCCGATCCCCCTCGGCGTCCTCCCGAACGTGTTCGGTCAGGCCCAGTTGTCCCGGTCGAGGACGAACGTCGAGACGTGGGCGGCCAACTCCCGGGCGGCGGCCTCGCTGCCGGCGTGGAGGTCCCCCGAGACGGGCCCGGCCTCGCCGCCGACGCCCTCGGCCTGTGAGAGCGGGTCGGTCCCGGTCGGGTAGGTCCGCCGGTCGGCCACCCGGTCACGGAGCGACTGGACGGCCCGCGACGTGAGCGCCGCGTCGAGGTGCTGGAGGTCGTACCGGACGATCCATCCCCGCCGGGCGTCCCTGATAGCCAGCGCCGGCCGGCCGTCGGCGACGCACCGCTGCCAGATGCGACGGCGCTGCTCCTCGTCACTGTACACCGGCACGTTCGACGGCGCGAGATGATCCATAGCGACCGTTAGCGCCGGAGCAGTAAGTCCGTGACGCCGCTACCGCACCGCCTCGGTCGCCTCGGCCATAATCTCGATGGCCTCCCGGAGCGTCTCCTCGTCGGTCGCGTAGGAGATGCGGGCGTAGCCCTCGCCGTTGTCGCCGAAGGCCTCGCCCGGGACGACGACCACGCCGCGGTCGATGACCTCGTCGACCCATCCCTCGGGCACCTTCGGCATCGCGTAGAAGGCTCCCCTCGGTGTCGGACACTCAAGCCCCATCTCGGCCAATCCCTCCAACAGGATGTCGCGGCGACGCTGGAAGGCGTCGCGCATATCCTCGACCGGTTCCTGTGGTCCCGTCAGCGCGGCCTCGGCGGCGTACTGGGCCGGCGCGCTGGCACAGGCCTGTGCGTACTGGTGGACCCGGAGCATCCGTTCGATGCGCTCCTCGCTCCCGGTGACCCAGCCCAGTCGCCACCCCGTCATCGAGTAGGCCTTCGAACAGGCGTTGACGACGACCACGTTGTCGGTGTCGGCGAACTCCGCCGGCGAGCGGTGTGTCCCCTCGAATATCTGGTGTTCGTACACCTCGTCGGAGATACAGAGGACGTCGTGTTCGTCGGCGATGCGGGCGAACTCCTTCATATCCTCCGGCGGTTGAACCGCGCCGGTCGGGTTCGCGGGGCTGTTGACGACGAACGCGGCGGTGTCGTCGTCGATAGCGTCCTCGACCGTCGCGGGGTCGAGGGTGAGGTCCTCGCGGAGGCCGACGGGCCGCGGGTCGCCGCCCGCGAGGTGTGTCAGCGCCTCGTAGGAGACGAACCCCGGATCGGGGTAGATGACGTTCTGGCCCGCGTCGACGTGGGCCTCCAGCGCGATGTGGAGCGCCTCGCTCCCGCCGGAGGTGGCGATAATCTCCTCGGGGTGGACGTCGAGGTCGTTGTCCCGGAAGTGCTTGGTGCTGATCGCCTCCCGCAGGTCCTCGGTCCCCTTGTTCGAGGTGTAGGCGTCGGCCTTGCCGGCCTCGATGGCCTCGATTGCGGCCTGTCTGGCGTGCTCGGGCGTGGGGAAGTCCGGTTGCCCGAGGCCGAGGTTTATCGCGTCCTCGCCCGCGGCCTCGAACACTTCCCGAATACCCGAAATCGACACCTGCTCGACCCGCCGAGAGAACTCCGTCATACACGAGTGCCCGGGCCGGGAGGCGATAAGTGGTGTGGGTACGACGCTGCCGGACCGACCGGGTGGCCTCGCCCGTCTCCGTGGCCTCCTCCGCGTGGAGCCGCCACGTTAAAGCGGGTCAGGACCTAACGCGGAGGTGATGAGCATCGAGACAGACGCGGCAGACCCGACAGGCGAGAGCGTCGAGGACCTCGCGAGCGCTCTCGGCGACGCCATCACGGACCTCCCGGAATACCAGACGTTTCTCGAAGCCAAGGAGGCCGTCGAGGCCGACGAGGAGGCCCAAGAGCAGATCGCGGAGTTCGAGCAGATCCGCGAGGAGTATATGATGGCCCGCCAGACCAATCAGGCCACCCAAGACGACCTCCGGACGCTGAAACAGGCCCAGCAGGAACTCCACCAGATTCCCGTGATGGCCGACTTTCAGGAGGCCCAGAGCGATCTGGAACTGCGCCTGCAGGAACTCAACGAAGTCATCTCCGCGCCGCTTGCGGTCGACTTCGGCGAGAAGTCCGGCGGCTGCTGTCAGGACTGAGGACCGCCGCTACAGCGTTTTTCCTTCAATCGTGGAGTTCGTTACACCGCTCGGCCAGCTCTAGGTCCTTCTCGGTGATGCCGCCCGCGTCGTGGGTCGTCAGTCGCACCTCGACCTCCCGCCAGTTGATGACGATTTCGGGGTGGTGGAACGCCTCCTCGGCGAGGCCGCCGACGCCGCCGGCGAAGCCGACGCCGCCGAGATAGCTGTCGAACTCGAACGTTCGGGTTATCTCGTCGCCGTCGCGCTCCCAGCCCTCGGGCAGTCCGGCCTCGACCTCGGCGTCGCTGAGTGTGTCACTCATACTCGCTTCGAGGGGTGCCTCTCCCAAAACGGTTGGCCTGCCGGCAGTCAGTCGTCCAGTTGTTCGAGGACGGCGGCGGGCATCTGCTCGCGGGCGGCCTCGGGGATTTCATCGGGCATCTCCTCGGGGAGGTCCTCCGGACTCATCTCGCCGACGAACGTCTCGGGCATCTCAGCCTCACCGCTGAACTCCGGATCGAACAACTTGAGGGCGGTGTTGATCGTCGACCAGTCGTCCTCCTCGGCGGCGTCCCGGAGGCTGGTCGTCGGCGGCGCGAGCAGTTGGTTGACGATGGAGTCGGCCATCGACTCGACGATACGCTGTTGCTCGTCGTCTAAGTCCATCTCCGAGAGTGCGCGGTCGAGTTCGGCGGCCTTGAGCCGTTCGGCGCTCTCGTACATCGCCGAGATGACCGCGTCCGCTCGCTCGCGCTTGAACTGGGTCAGCAGTTCCTCCAACCCCTCGTCGACGTACTCCTCGACGGCCATCGCGGCGTCCTGTCGGCGCTCGCGGGTCTCGGTGGTCACGGCCTCCAAGTCGTCGAGGTCGTACGCCGTGACAGACGCGAGGTCCGTCGCCGCCGACGGCACGTCGTGTGGCTGGGCGAGGTCGACGACGACTGTCTCCCCGGCCGTCGCCAGCGTCTCGGTGTCGAACACTGTCCCCGGACTCCCCGTCGCGGTGACGACCAGCGCCGCCGCCTCGGTGGCCGCTGGGAGCGCGTCCAACCCGAGGGCGGCCCCGTCGGTGTCGACGCTGTCGACGACGTGTTCGGCGTGGGGGACGGTCCGGTTGGCGACGAGTAACCGGCCGACGTCCGTCCGGCCGTCAAGCGCCTTGGCGGTCAGCGTCGCCATCTCGCCGGCCCCGACGACTAGCGCTGTCTCGCCGTCGAGCGAGCGCTCG
>NZ_WPCA01000018.1 GCF_009741825.1 Halapricum sp. CBA1109 | reverse complement strand
GTCGCCCCGAATCGGACTGGGCTGTCGGGGACCGCGCGCGGGCAACCATCGAGTGGGCCAACGGTATCCAGCATCGCCTGCTTGAGGCCGTCGCGCCGATGTCGGGTGGACCGCGGGGCCGGACTCGACGGACCGGCCTACCACCATATGGGGGACGACGCGGATGGGGACGGACCCCCTCGACCTCGATCCGATTCGGCCGCCGCCGCGGCGCGACGCGCGCTCCCGCCGGGACCGACGTGGGCCACGTCCACCTCGAAGTGACCTCGCTCGATGCGTTCCGTGCGTTCTACGTCGACACGGTAGGCTTCGATGTCCAAGTGACGATGCCGGCCGCGTGCTTCGTCTCCGCCGGCGGCTACCACCACCATCTCGGCGCGAACACGTGGAACCGCCGGTCGGGACCCGCGGGCGCCAGCGGCCTGTCGTGGTTCGAGGTGGTCGTCCCCGAGACGGGCTCGCTGGCCGCGGTTCGGGACCGGATCGCCGACGGCCGGTACGTCGTCACCGAGACGGACGACGGCATCACCGTGACGGGGCCGGATGGTATCGAGGTCCGGTTTCGGGTCTGAGTGTCACTGATTCCGGTACGCGGAAAGCGCGAGTTTCCGGTAGCAATCGCGCGGCGGACTCACTCCAGAATACGGTCGAGGATCGTTTCCAGTTCCGTCTCGACTTCAGAGGCCTGCAGGATTCGTATCGACCGCTGTGAGTCCAACGGGGCTGTCGAGGAACCGTCGATGTCCTGAACGACCAGCACTCCGTTCCAACCGGTTCCGAAGGTGGATTCTTCGTACACGATATCGTCGTCCTGCCGGAGAAACGCGAGGTATTCCAGCGTCTCTTCGATCCCTTTTCTGACCGTCTCCGGACGCGACGAGTGCTTTACCTCGGTGATCAAGTACTCCCTCTCGTCTTCGGCCTCGATTTCGAGGACGATGACGTCAGGCCGACCGGTGGCGTCTTGAAACTTTTCGTCCTCGAAATACGTGTTTGCGACACGGAGCGACTCACGCTCGACAAGTTCCGTGCGTGATAGTTCCTCTCTCGACTTTTCGGACACGTCGGAGAGGAAAGAGAGACCCCGACTGTCCGGAGTTGTCGTGGTAGAGGACTATGTCCGTCCCGTCACGGGACAGGCGTGCGACTTCCTGTTTTGCCGACTTGATCGTCCGCATCTCGAACTCGCTCTCACTCAACTGCTCTATCGTCGCGATGTACCGGAACAGAACGTACAGTTCGAGGAGCGTTTCGTCGTCGTCTGGAGTTACAGCCGTCAGATCGAGGAGTTCCCGTATCGAATCCGGGTCCCCATCGAGAGCATCTCTATACTCAGAGAGGAGCGTCGCAGCACGCCGATAAAGCTCACTGCGGGAGTTTTCTGCTCGCCGTATCATCCTCGCTGTCGGTTCGTACTCTCCCGGCGGCCGGATACGCCGAACGTGGACGTTCCGTTCGAATATCGCTCTCATCCGGTCTACTAGCTCGGTGTTCTCGCTCCACCGTTCGGTGACCCACTCGTAGTCCCGTTCGAGATACTCTCTGGAATCGTCCAGAGTGGCGTAGATAACCGACAGCAGCCGCTTGAGAACGATATTCTCGTCGATATCGTAGTCCTCAGTCCGGTTTTCACAGACGAACAACGACCTGTCGCCGGGATGCTGGGAGTTGCGTGTCCGAACTGTCTTTCCCCAGTGGATTCGACCGTCCACGTTCCCACGAGAGACAGTGGACGTGTTCCGGGTCTGAGTTTTGATCCGTCGGAGTTCAGACGGCAGTGTCTCTATGAAATCGACGACATCCGGTCGGAGAACGAAGTGGAGACGGACGAGGGATTCGTAGTCGTAGAACCGTTCGTCGAGTGCCTCCGGAGCGATCTCCTCGGCGAAGTGACTCTCGGAGAACGACCCGTGCATCACGTAGGCTAGGATATCCTGCGTCAGACCGTCGAGCAACTGCTCCCTATTCATCTATCGTCACTTGCAGAATATCGCCCGCACGCTCCCGGAGCCGTGACTCCTCTATGCCACGGATAGTCACCAGACGAGAGACAATCCGTTCGCGGCGCGGAACACCCTCCAGTTGCGGGAACAGGTAGCTCACGACGGCATCGGTGAGAGAACTCTCCATCCCTTTCGGCGACGCCTGAACGTGGGCCAGCATATCTCGGATCACCGCTGGACCGATCTTCCGTTCGGACACTGCGTTGTTCGTCACGTACCAGATATCCCCGACCGCTTCACGAACGGGTTGCTCTACGCTGATCCCCCACGCCGATTCGTAGTCCTCGATGAGTGAGTCACGGTGCTGCCCGTCTTCCGGCACGGTCGGAGCGCTGATGTAGACGAACGCGAACCGGCGCATGAACGCGTACGACATCTCGTACAGTGATGTCTTGTCGTAGCTGTTCATCGTCCCGATGAGGCGCCACGATTGCGGAACGGCGTACTGGTGTGGCTCAATCGAATCGGCGACGTTCCCAGCGGGCAGAAGTTCTATCTCGTCACCCTCGTGTGTGAACGGGAGCGACACTTGCTGGCCGGACAGGAGTGTAAATAGCTGTCCGAACGATTTGTCGATGTCTGATCGATTGATCTCGTCGATGACGAGGACCTCGTTTCGCTGCTCTCCCCCTCTCTTGAAACAGCGTAGAACCTGACCGGGAGTGAACTCGAGCGATTCCTCGGATTCTTGGGGCATATATCCGCCGACAGTCTCGAACGTCGACCAATCGGCGGTCGCTGTCGTCGTCTGGTATCCCGTATAGACCTCCGGATGTTCGTTTGCGAGGTGCATCGATACCCGCTCCGCTATCTCTGTCTTCCCCGTTCCCGGGGGCCCAGTCAGAACGACGTGTTTCCCGGCGTTCAGTGCCGCAGTGATCTGATCGACGATTTCAGTCTTTCCGCCGTCCGGGAAGTGTAGCCCATCGAGTATCGTCGCGGGTATCTCGTACTCCGGCACTGCGTCGATATCTATGTCCCGCTGTTCGGCAGAGTCATCCCCGTACACCAGCGCATCGACGGACCCATACCGGCCACGTATTCCACCAACACCCATCTCGTTGAGTGGGGAGAACCCCATCGGATAGTCGATATCGTAGCCCGCAAGTTCGTGAATTTCGGCCGAAGGAACGTCCAGAACCACCGGGGAGTCGAGGAAGATGAGACACGACCACGGCTTCCCCTCCTCGTAGTTCGGCCAGATATCCTTCCCGAGCGATTGGTTCTTCTCCGTCGCTACTACCTCGGCGGCATACTCGTACGTTCCGTCCCGGTAGAAGAACAGAAAATCACCGGGGGAGATATTCTTCCAGCTACCTTCGACGGACTCTTTGGTCCCCCAGAGATGGATGCTGTCGCCATCAATGTCGACACTCGTACGATCACGGAACTCCGAAGCGGATACGCCCTCCAAGACAGTACGCTCGAAATTCTCTTTGGCGGCGTCGTTGCCGTACGGAGCGCGAAACACTCGCGGCCCGTCGTAGGTCATAACGCCACAACAGACCAACTCCGGGATGAAATAGCTACGGGTCCGGACTGGACTTTATCATAGAAAAGGGCAGCAACTGGTGGCGATGCAGTTACGTCGCCATCCATCAGCAAACTGTGAATGCTGTGGCGCATCTCTCTGGTTTGGCTTGAAAGACGAGGGGAAGGGCTGGAAAGTCGTCTCCGAATGTCGCAACTGTTGGCGGGACGTTCTCGTACAGTATCTCCCGTCACAGAACATCGACGACGAAGACGAGGCGTACGAACGTGCCGAGCTGATGGTACAGAGCGGGTAGTCGACGCCGGGATGTCGAATCGAGAGTCGCCCCGAACAGCACGCTTTTGCACCCACCGACCCCAGCGACGGTATGGACATTCTGCTCACGAACGACGACGGTATCGAGAGCACCGGCCTCAGGGCGTTGGCGGACGCTCTCGGGGAGGTCGGGGACGTGACCGTCGTCGCGCCGGCCGACGACCAGAGCGCCGTCGGGCGGGCCATCTCCGCGTCGGTCACCGTCGAGGAACGGGAGTTGGGCTACGCGGTCCACGGGACGCCGGCCGACTGCGTCGTCGCCGGACTGGAGGCGCTGGCGCCGGGGACGGACCTCGTCGTCGCGGGGTGTAACAACGGGGCGAACCTCGGGGCGTACGTCCTCGGGCGGTCGGGGACCGTCAGCGCCGCCGTCGAGGCCACGTTCTTCGACGTGCCCGCGATAGCCGTCTCGATGTACATCCCCGCCCGCGAGGACATCTCCTTCGAACGCGCCTCGAAAGACTACGAGGCCTACGGCGCGGCGACGCGGGCGAGCCGATACCTCGCCGACCACGCCATCGACGCCGGCGTCTTCGAGGGGGCGGACTACCTCAACGTCAACGCCCCGATGACCGACGGGCAGGGTGTCGGCGTCGAGACGCCGGTCCCGATGGAGATAACCGAACCCTCGGAGGTCTACCAGATGGACGCCATCCGGGACGGGAAAGACGTGACCCTCCACGACCGTATCTGGGAGCGGATGGCCGAGGGGTCGATTCCCGACCCCGAGGGGACCGACCGCCGGGCCGTCGTCGAGGGGCGGGTGTCGGTGTCGCCGCTGACGGCCCCGCACACGACCGAACACCACGAAGCGCTGGACGCGCTGGCCGAAACCTACCCGGAGTCGGCCTGAGCGCGAATCACTGGCGACTCCAGATGGCGTTCATAATGTAGCCCAGCAGGACGCCCGCGTACAAAAGGAGCGCGCCGCCGTCTAGCTGATCGATACTGACGAGGTACGCAAGCCCGGCGAACATCACGAGGACGACAGCGGCCGCGCTGGCGCGCAGGGCCATCGTGTAGGTTCGGCTGCTCGTCTCGCGGGCGCGGTCGCGGCGCGTCTGTTCGGCCATACCACCCCCAGTGGCTCCCGACGGTTTGTTAGGTGACCCGTACGGTGAGATGGGGATACCTACGCCGGACAGTACTTTACCTCCGCCGCTGGAAGGATGTGCTATGGCAATACTCGACTCCGTCGTTGTCTTCCTCGTCAGCCTGCTGGTCGGTGGCCTCGGCATCTACCTCGGTGCGCTGGTCATCACCGACACCGACGACTACTCCCGCGCGGTCTGGACCGCGCTGATCGGCGCGATAATCTGGGGCGTCGTCGGGTTCCTGTTCGGATGGATCCCGCTGCTCGGGCCGGCCATCGTCCTGCTGGCGTACGTCGCCGTGATCAAGGCCCGCTACCCCGGCGGGTGGGTCACCGCGGCGCTGATCGCGCTGTCGGCGTGGGCCGCGACGGTCCTGATACTGTACGGGCTCGCGGTGGTCGGCGTCGGGGGCTTCGACGCTATCGGTGTCCCGGGCGTCTGAAAGGGCTGGTGAGATAGCGGGCGCTGGAAGCGTGGAAAATCGGAGAAAGCGGAGCGCCTCAGTCTTTCATCTGCTGGAGTTTGTCCAGCAGTTCGTCCTCGTCGGCGTCGGACTGGAAGTCTATGGAGCCGTCGTGGTCGTTCTCGTGGACGCTGACCGCGTCGTCCTCGTCGTACTCTGTCTCGTTTCCGGAGTCCTGTTCGGACTCGTCGTAGCTTCCGAATCCCATTGTACTATACGATTAGTGACCACCGTCATAAACTGTGTGGACGAACGCGCGGTTTGTGGCGTGTCCACACGCAGGGAGTTATTACCCGTCAACTCCCACGAGTGAACGATGGCGACGCTGCTGGCCGAGGGCGTGTGGTGGCTCGACGTCGGGGTAATCAGACCCTACGACACCAACGCCTTCCTCGTCGACGACGGGACGGTGACGCTCGTCGACACCGGCCTGTGGCGCAACTGCCCGTCGCTCGCGAGCGAACTCGCCGACGCGGGCTACGAAATCGAGGACGTCGACCGAGTCCTGCTCACCCACTACGATTTGGACCACACGGGCGGGCTCTCCCGACTCACGCCGGCGTTCGACGGCCCGGTCTACCTCGGTGCGGCCGACGTGGCCCTCTACACCGGCCGGTGGGACCCGCCGTGGACCCACCCGAAGGGACTGTACCACCGGCTTGCCCGTCGACTGGTCCCGCTCTCGGAGACGCTGGACGTGCGGTCGGTCGAGGACGGCGACCGGATCGGGTCGTTCACGGCCTACCACACGCCCGGGCACAACCCCGGCCATACCGCCTACGTCCACGACAGCGGCGCGGCCTTCGTGGGGGACCTCGTCTGGGGCGGCGCGGACGGCCTCACGACGCCGGTGTGGCTGGATTCCTACGACGTGGGGCAACTGAAGGCGAGCGCTATCGACCTGCTGGGGCGCGCGCCGCCGTTCGCGGTGCTGGCGATGGGCCACGGCGACCCCATCACTGCGGACGGGGACCGGGCGCTGCGGCGGTACGTCGGCGGCCTCTGATAGTGGTTATTGTCGGTAATTTCGGTATCGACCGCCCGGACTCGGCGGTCCCACATAACCCAATGACTAAGAGATGTCGACGCCAACGTTGACGTAACGATGGCGACTGCTGATGAACAGATTCGGGTGAGCGATCGGGTAAAACGCGAACTCGACCGTCTCAGGCGTGGGGGCGAGAGTTACAACGACGTGTTAGAGCGCGTCCTTGATGAGGACCGGACTGGTGACTTTGGCGACGGGTTTGGCCGTTGGTCCGACGAGGAAGCGGACCGTGTCCGTGAAAGACGTCGAAAGTCCAAGGAGAAGCGGGAGAATCGGACGCGTGAGCGCGCTGAGGACGCTACATGAAGGTCCTCGACGCAACGTTCCTTATCGACTATCTCGACGGCATTGAAGCGACGAAGGATTTCTACGAAGCAAACGGAGCAGAGAACGAACGCTGGGTAATGCCAGTTCCAGCGTATGCCGAGGTACTCGTTGGCGAGGGGAATCTCCCGAATGGCGACGTTACTGGCGCTCGAGCTGACCTCTCTTGGGGCCAGAAGTACGACGTGGGCGAAAAAACGGCAGTAACGGCAGGCGAAATCGCTACCGAAGTCCCACCAAGCGGGCCCTACTTAGACGGCAACGATGCGCTGATAGCCGCAGTCGGTCGAGAGTTAGATGCACCAGTTGTCTCTAGGGACCGTGACCTCACACACGAGGAAACGAAAAAGGTCATTGACGTCGAAGAATACTGACTGACGGTTCAAACCCCATCCTCTGAGTTCTGCACGCCTATTCTGACACCTCTCAGAGAGGTCACTTTCCCTCTCGTAAGATGGAGTGCACAAATGTTGCAATGCTATTCAGCTAGTCCAATCTCTTTTTCATCTCTTCAACCGGCACTTCGATTCCCTTGTCGTATTCGAGGGTTTGCTCTGTCACCGTTTCGTAGCCGTGTTTCTTGTAGAACGGCACCGCATTGAGCGAGGCCCACAGTCCGAGTGAATCAACTGATGCATCCTGTACGGACTGTTCCAACTCGTCGAGCAGTTGTGTTCCGACTCCCTTTCCCGCAGCGCTTGGATGGACATACATACCAGTAATTTCTCCATCGATATCACTTGTGAAGTACCCGTCAGCCTCGGGTTTCATCCAGCCAAGGCCGATGACGTGGCCGTCTGTTTCAGCGACGAGAGAGTGTGTATCAGAACCTTCGATAGGATATAGTGCAGGATCAACGCCGCTTTTCCACGCTGAAACCTGCCGGTCATCATACGGCTCAGCCCCGAGCGTTTCGATAGCGGCTCTGGTTATCTCAAAAAATCGATCCACGTCCGCTTGAGTTGCTTCACGAAACTGCACGTCGATACAACTCTCTATCGAAACAAGTCGTATAATTCTGATCTCATAATCCCGAGTGCTGCACTAATCTTCTCTACTCAGCACGCCACCGCTGTCAGGTTCTCAGGGTTTCAACAGAGCCACAATAAACACTGTCACCCGAAGCCGACGGGCTAAAACGGCGCGGGCCTGAAAATCGGGATATGGACGTCAAACGGGAACTCACGAGCGTCGACATCGCGGCCCTGGCGGGGGAACTCGGTACCTACCAGGGCGCGAAGGTCGACAAGGTCTATCTCTATCCCGACGAGCAGTTGCTGCGGTTCCGGATGCGCGATTTCGACCGCGGACGCGTCGAGTTGCTGGTCGAGGTGGGCGAGCAGAAACGCGCCCACACCGTCGACCCCGACAACGTACCGCAGGCGCCAGAGCGGCCGCCGAACTTCGCGATGATGCTCCGCAACCGCCTCTCGGGCGCGGACCTCGTCGACGTCGAGCAGTACGGCTTCGACCGCATCCTGACGTTCACCTTCGAGCGGTCCGACGGCACCACGAAAGTCGTCGCCGAACTGTTCGGTGACGGCAACGTCGCCGTCTTAGACGAGACGGGCAGCGTCGTCGACTGTCTGGAGAGCGTCCGCCTAAAGTCCCGGACGGTCGTTCCGGGCTCACAGTACGAGTACCCCTCCGCGCGGTTCGACCCCCTCGGCGTCGACCTGCCGACGTTCCGCGAACGGATGAGCCAGTCCGACAGCGACGTGGTCCGGACGCTCGCGACGCAGTTGAACTTCGGCGGGACCTACGGCGAGGAACTGTGTTCGCGGGCCGGCGTCCCCTACAACCAAGCCATCGAGGAGACCACCGACGAGGAGTACGAGGCGCTGTACCGGGAACTGGAGTCGCTGTCGCGCCGCCTCGACGCCGGCGACCTCGACGCGAGAGTCTACTACGCCGAGGACGGTGACCGAAGCGTCCGCGTCGACGCGACGCCCATCCCCTTAGAGGAGTACGCTGACCGCGAGAGCGAGGTGTTCGGGACGTTCAACGAAGCGCTGGACGACTACTTCAGCAACGTCGACGCCGACCACAGCGACCGCGAGGAGTCCGGCGGCCGCGACCGGCCCGACTTCGAGGCCGAGATAGAGAAACAAAAGCGCATCATCCAACAGCAACAGCAGGCCATCGAGGATTTCGAGGCCGAGGCAGAAGCCGAACGTGAGAAGGCCGAACTGCTGTACGCCAACTACGACCTCGTCGACGACATCCTCTCGACGGTCCGGGACGCCCGCGCCGAGGACACCGCGTGGGAGGACATCGAAGCCACCTTCGAGCAGGGCGCAGAGCGCGGCATCGCGGCCGCCGAGGCCGTCGTCGGCGTCGACGGGAGCGAGGGCACCGTCACCATCGATATCGACGGGACAAACGTCACCGTCGAGACGGACGCCGGCGTCGAGAAGAACGCCGACCGCCTCTACACCGAGGCCAAGCGCATCGAGGACAAAAAGGAGGGAGCGAAGGCGGCCATCGAGAACACCCGCGAGGACCTCGAAGCGGTCGAGGCCGAACGCGAGGCGTGGGAAGCCGACGACGGGGACGACGGCGACAGCGGTGACGAGGAGGACGACGAAGACGTCGACTGGCTACAGCGACCCTCGATCCCCATCCGCTCCTCCGAGGAGTGGTACGAGCAGTTCCGGTGGTTCCACACCAGCGACGGCTTCCTCGTCATCGGCGGGCGCAACGCCGACCAGAACGAGGACATCGTCAAGAAGTACCTCGACCGCGGGGACCGCTTTTTCCACACGCAGGCCCACGGCGCGCCCGCGACGGTGCTGAAGGCGACGGGGCCGAGCGAGGCCGCGGACGACGACATCACGATTCCCGAGTCCAGCCGCGAGGAGGCCGCACAGTTCGCCGTCTCCTACTCCTCGGTCTGGAAGGAGGGGAAGTACGCTGCGGACGTGTATATGGTCGAGCACGACCAGGTGAGCAAGACGCCCGAGAGCGGCGAGTATCTGGAGAAGGGGAGCTTCGCGGTCCGGGGCGACCGGACCTACTACGAGGACACGGCCGTCGGCGTGGCCGTCGGTATCACGTGCGAACCGCAGACGGCGGTCATCGGTGGGCCGCCGAGCGCAATCGAGCCCCGAGCGGAGACGGCAATCGCCGTCGAACCCGGACAGTACGCCCAGAACGACATCGCCAAGCGACTGTACCGCGAGTTCAAGGGGCGATTCGCCGACGAGACGTTCGTCCGAAAGGTCGCCAGCCCGGACCTGATTCAGGAGTTCCTCCCGCCCGGTGGCTCCCGGATGGTGGAGTGATCACACCATCGCTTCGGGGACGATAGTCACCGGGACCGTGGCGTCGTCGACGACGGCGCTGGCGGCGCTGCCCTGCGTGACGCCCTCGACAAACCCCTTCTCGGTGTGGCCCATCACGATGTGGTCGACGCCGACGTCGGCGGCCAAGTCCAGAATCTCGCGGGCGACGCGGGTTCCCGAGCGAGCGCCGCTGTGACTGAGGTGTTCGATGGCCACATCGTACTCTACGTCGCTCTCCGAGAGGTCGTCGTCGACGGCGCTTCTGACCGCGCGAGCGTCGCCGTCGGCGCTGGCGTTGCCGACGAGGTGGACGACGTACAGCGGGCGGTCGTAGCGGCGACTCATCTCGGTGGCAACGTCGAGGACCTGCTCCCGGAGCGGCCCGTCGGCGATGGGGACGAGGATGGTCATACCGGTACTGCGTGCGGGAGCTACTAATGTCCGCCGTCGATTCCCGGGATGCTGGCCCGAACCAGCAGGCACTTAGCCCACGGTGCCGGACCCGGAGGTATGCGAATCGCCGAGCGCCACCGCGTCGAGGGCGGCCGGGAACGGATCACGCTCGTCCCCGAGAGCCTCGACGACCTGTGGCACCTCTCCTACGTCGTCGAGCCGGGGGACCTGCTGGCCGGCGACACGACGCGGCGCATCCAGCGGGCCGACGACGACCTGCGGGACAAAGGCGGCGAGCGCGAACCGATGTGGATGGAGATCGAAGTCGAGGACGTCGAGTTCGCGAAGTTCGCCAACCGCCTGCGGGTCGGCGGCGTCATCGAGCACTGCCCCCGCGAGGACCAGTTGGGCCTCCACCACACCATCAACGTCGAACAGCACGACGAGATAGAGATAGAGAAAGACTGGAAGCCCGATCAACTGGAACGGATCGAAGAGGCCGAGGAGGCGACCGACCAACCTGACGTCGCCATCGTCACCGTCGAGGAAGGGGAGGCGTACGTCCACACTGTCGCCCAGTACGGCACCGAACAGCGCGCGAGTATCACCGGGCCGACGGGCAAAGGCGAGTACGCCCAGCCCCGCGAGGAGTTGTTCGAGGAACTGACGGCCGTGGTCTCGCGGCTCGACGCCGACGCCATCATCCTCGCCGGGCCGGGGTTCACCAAACAGGACGCGCTGGAGTACATCGAGGAGGCCGAGCCAGACCTGCGCGAGCGCATCACTACTGTCGACACGAGTGCGGTAGGAGACCGCGGCGTCCACGAGGTGCTCAAGCGCGGGGCCGTCGAGGAGGTCCAGCGCGAGACCCGAATCGCCGAGGAGGCGTCGCTCATCGACGAGTTGACGGAGAACATCGCCACCGGCGGCGAGGCCGCCTACGGCCCCGACGGCGTGGCGAAGGCAGCCGACTACGGTGCTATCGAGCGTCTGCTCGTGCTGGACGACCGCCTCCGGGAGGAACGGGCGGGCGAGGGCGAGTGGGACCTCGACATCGATCACCTCGTCGAGACGGTCGAACAGAAAGGCGGCGAGGTCACCGTCTTCTCCAGCGACTTCGACCCCGGCCAGCAGTTGTCCAATCTCGGCGGCGTCGCCGCTATCCTCCGCTACCGCATCGACTGACTGTCGGGCCGCCCCCGGAGCGGTCGCCGAAACGGTTTTTTGCCACCACGCACAGGTACGTGTAATAGCCGTACCTTATATGTCATTTGAAGAACAGTCGGACTTCGCCCGGCAGGTCGCGGATCTGAACCGGTACGGACAGGCGCTGAACAGCTGTGAGACCGTCGACGAGGTGGCGTCGCTGACGGTCGAGGCCGTCTCGCTGCTGTTCGATTTCTCCTACGCGACGTTCGTCGGGGTCGAGGGGACCGACGCGCGCATCCTCACGTCGACGAACCCGGCGCTGTCGATGGGGGACGCGCCGAGCGACGCGGTGGCGGAGGCAATCGAGACGGGCAAGCGAGTGGTCGTGACCGGGTCGGAGGCGGGCGTCGGGTCGGGTTCGGACGTGACGGCGACGCTGGCCGTGCCGGGCAGTATCGGCGACGACGTCGTGGTCGCCCTCGTCATCCGGGACACGGGTATCGACGACGTGGGCGACGGATACGTCGAACCGCTGGAGATTCTCGCGGCCCACGCCGCGACGGCCGTCTCGAACATCCGCTCGCGCCGGCAACTCGAACGGGCCCGGACCGACCTGGAGAAGCGAAAGGAGATGATCGAACTGTACGACAAGCTCCTGCGGCACGACTTGGGCAACGACCTGCAGGTCATCTCCGGGTTCGCGGACGCGCTATCGCGGGACCTAAACGGCCAACAGCGCGAGTACGCCGAGAAGATAGCCGCCGCGGCCGAGAGCTCCGCGGACCTTATGGAGCGCGTGGGGGAACTCGTCTCGACGCTCGAACGCGAGGAAGAGCCCGAACCCCGGCCGCTCCAGTCGGTCCTCACGACCGTCGTCTCGTCCGTCGATGACCAGTACGAGTCGCTGACCGTCGAGTACGACCCCGAGGCGTTCGACTACAGCGTCTACGGGGGGGACCTGCTGGACTCGGTGTTCACGAACATCGTCTCCAACGCCGCGGTCCACAACGACGGCCCGGTCACCGTGTGGCTCTCGGCGACCGAGCAGTACCCCGACGAGATAGTCGTCAGCATAGCCGACGACGGGACCGGCATCCCCGAGGAGATACGCGAGGACCTCTTCGAGATGGGCAAGAAAGGCCCCGACAGCGACGGAACCGGCCTCGGTCTCGGGTTCGTCCGCGCGCTGACCGAATCCTACGGCGGGACCGTCGCGGTCAGCGACAGCGAACACGGCGGCGCCGAGTTCCGGGTCACGCTCGAACGCGTCTGATCACTCGACGCTGACGGTGAGTCCGTCCTCGGCGATAGCCACGTCGCCGTCGTAGTGGCCGGCGATACTGTCGAGCATCTCCTCGTGGCGACCCTCCGTGTGCGGGTAGAAGTGGGTGAGATAGACCCGGCCGATGTCGGCGTCGACGTCGTCGAGGACGGCCCCGAGTTGGCTCGGCGTCGGGTGGTTCGAGACATCGACGTCGTCGGGAAACGAGCAGTCGTGGACGAGTACCGCCGCGCCGTCGGCGAACCGGATCAGCCCATCGTCGGCCTCGCTGTCGGCTCCGAGGACGACGGCGGGACCGCTTTCCCGAGCCAGTCGGTAGGCGAAACACTGCATCGAGTGGACCGTCTCCCGCGCCGCGACGTCGAACCCCGAGAGCGCGGGGACGGTCCCGTCGTGGTCGTCGACTGTCAGGTCGACCCGTCCCCGGAGGTAGTCGTGGGCCTCCAGCAGGTTCTCGACCAGCGACTCCGTCCCCGGCGGCCCGACGACCCGCAGCGACTCTTCGCCGGCCAGCCACCGGGCTTTCAGCAGGGGGAGCAGGTCGGCGACGTGGTCGAGATGGTGGTGCGTGAGGAGGACGGTGTCGACCGCTTCGTAGCCGGGCGTGGTCTCCGCCAGCGACCCGAGGACACCGCTGCCACAGTCGACCAGCAGGTGCTCGCCGTCGCCACTGAGGAGGACGCCGCTCTGTGCCCGCCCCGGTGAGGGCATCGCCGCGCCGGTGCCGAGAAACCGCAGTTGCATAGCCGTACCCCCGGTCGGCGGCGTCAAAGCAGTGGCGACTCGCGGCCCAGCCTCAGTTCGTTCCGCGATTCTTTCCGAGGATTTATACGAGAAAAAGGCACAGACCACACCGATGAGAGGCCAACGGGGGGACGGGCGCGGAGTCTCGGAAGTGGTCGACTACCTGCTGGGGGTCGTCATCGTCGGCGTGTTGGTCTCGGGGCTGGTCGTCTCGGCGAACGCGTACTTCGAGAGCCGCGAGGACACGGCGACGGCAGCGACGCTAGAACAGGAGGGACAGGAGCTCTCCCGAACTATCGGGACCGTCGACCGACTGGTCAGAGAGAGCAACAGCAGCGGCGAGATCGGTCGGCGCGTCGACCTGCCGTCGTCGGTCGGGTCCAGCCACTACACCGTGACCGTGGTGAACCGCTCGGGAGCCGCCGACGGCGAACACGGCTGTGACTGGCCGTGTCTCGTCCTCTCGACGGGCGAGGTGACACAGCGGGTGTTCGTCCGGTCGGTGACACCCCTCGCCGGCGGCGAACGCCTCGGGGGCGACCTGTACGTCGTCCGCGAACCCGGAGACGACGCGATAACCCTCCGGGAGGTCGAGTGATGCCGCGCGGCGACGACCGGGCGGTGTCCGGGCTCGTCGGCTATATGCTGGTGTTCACCATCGTCCTCACGAGCGGGGTGGTACTCACCACTGCCGGCCTCACGGCGCTGCTCGACTCCGGGGAGTCCGGGCTGTCACCGACCACAGAGCGGGACATCCAGCGGGTGGACAGCGGCGTGGGTTCGCTGGTCGACGGCGGCCCGCGGCGGGAGGTGTGGCTCGGACTCGATGGCGGGCGTCTCGCCTACGGCGACCGCTACTCGGTCACCGTCTCCGTCGGCGACGGGAACGGATCGACTCCCGAGGACCGTATCGAAGCGACGGGCCGGCCGCTCACGTACGCCGCCGGCGGGAGTCGGGCGACCTACGGGAGCGGACTGGCGGCGACGGGCGAGGGGGCCACCCTACGCGAGCGCCCCCGCATACGGCTCTCGGACTCCCAAGCGGTCCTCGATCTGTCCGTGTTCGAACAGGCGTCGCGCAGTCCGAGCGTCGTCTCCGGCAGCGATGTCCCGGTGGTACTCGAACGAACCGGTGCGGAGACGCTCGAACGCGCCGCGGACACGGCCGACGGGGCCGCGGCCGAGCGGACGGTCACAGTGACCGTCGACGGGCCTCTCGCCCGGGCGTGGGGGACGTACTTCGAGGGGCACGACCGACTGCAACCCCGGGACGTCGACGGGGACGGCGCGACGGAGTACACGAGCGATTCTGACGGCGACGGCGAGGTAGACCGGGCGAGCGCGACGGTGACGAGCGAGCGCGTGTTCGTCCGGACGGTCACGGTCAGCGTCGCCCTCGACCGGGCGCTGTGAGCGAGCAGGAGTATCAGCCGTTCGAGACCGTGATATCGTAGACCGTCGCGTGGAGATAGATCGGTGCCGAGTCGCTGTCGAGCAGGACGGTCACGTGGTCGCCATCCGCCCGGACCGTCCCGACGGCGTCGGGAACCGCCCGCTCGAACGACCGCGCCCACGCGTCGGCGTACTCCGATTGTACCGTCACTCGGACCGTCTCGTCGGCCGGGACGGCGACCCGGTCGGGTGATACCGCCCGTCCAGTCGCGCCGACGACGGCCTCGTTCCGAAGCGTCCCGTCACCTTCGACGCTGAACAGCGGGAGCGTGACCGCGGTGGCGTTCTCCCGGACGACGGACACCGGCGGCGCGCGGGTGATCGAAGTCGACCCGTCGTGTCGGCCGAACACCGCGCCGGACTGGTAGACGACGCTGTGGTCGACGCGGTCGGCCCGAACGCCGCCGAGCGAGGTGTTCAGGACGGTTCGGTAGCTACCGTCGGAGCCGACTTCGACGATGGCACGGCCCGACTGGACCACCGAGAGCGCGCCCCCGTGGGTGGCGATGGTGGAGGCAGTCCGGTCGCGTTCGGTGTAGGCGACTGTCTCGACGGCCTGTGCAATGTGACCGAGGTCGCCCCGGGCCGTCTCACCGGTGATCGCGCCGTGCTGGTCGGAGAGGGCGTCGGTGCTGACCGCCGTGATGGCGGTGACGCCGCCGAGTACGATGGCGACGAGCAACACCGTTGCGAGGACCGTCGAGACGCCGCGGCCGTCGTCGCGTTGCATCCGTAGGTTTGTCTCTGCCCGGTTCGGATTTAAATTTGGGTATATCGGTGTCGTCGGCGGCGACTGCCCGACTGCGGGAGTGGGACCTGAAAACAATTAAGGTGCCACACTTCGACGGCCCCCATATGGCTGTCAACAGAGAGACTCCACCGTCGGAAATAACGACGCTGGTCGGGCGGGAAGTGTACTCGAACAACGGCGTCTTCGTCGGTGAGGTCGAGGACCTGCGACTCGATCTCGACACCGAGAGCGTCACCGGCATCGCCCTCCACCAACTCAACTACGAACTGTTCGATCAAGACGTACAGGCCTCTCGCGGCATCATCGTCCCCTACCGCTGGGTGCAGGCCGTCGGCGACATCGTCATTGTCAACGACATCGTCGAACGCGTCCAGCAGCCGGACACGGACTCCGCGACGCCCGAGGACGACGGCGAAGTCCGCGCCTAGGACCCGTTGGAACTGTCGCCGCTCTCGACGCCCATCGCCTCGAACAGTTTTCGTTTGACCGCTTCTTCGGTGAGTTCCAACAGCAGATCCCGGTTGTCCTGACTCGACTCGATACCGGTGAAGATACCGAGCGGAATCTCGACGCTGGCGTCCGTGGAGTGCCCGCCTGCGTCGCCGATGTCGGTGAACGCGTCGTCTAAGACGTTGCCGATGTTGAGTCTGATGTCTTTCGACCGGGCCGAGAGGTGAATCGTCTCGTCGACGATACCGAAGACGGCCGTCGTCGTGATCCCTTCGAGGTTGAGCAGTTGCTGGGCCGCCTGCGCGAGGGCCTCGCGGTCACGGATGAACCCGGCGTCGAGACCAGATGACTCCCTTTGACCTCGCGGTTGCGGATGGCCTCCGCGAGGACATCGAGCGTCTCGGGGGACATCGACGGCGACTCGACCTGTTCGAGGGTGTCGTGGTCGGCGAACGGGTAGAGGTACGCCGCGGCTGTCAGATCGGCCGGTGTCGTGTCCCGCTTGAAGTCCAGTGTCTCGGCGCGGATGCCGTACAGAAGCGCCGTTGCAACCTCTTGGCTGAGGTTGAGGTCGAACTCCTGGACGTACTTCGTGAGAATGGTCGAGGTGGCCGAGACGTTCGGCCGCACGTCGGAGAACGTCGCATCGATGGGGACCTCGGGTTCGTAGTGGTCGATGAGGATGTCTATCGGCGGTAGGTCGTCGGCGTCGTCGTCGTCCGGGTCCCCGCTCTTGGAGAAGTCGACCAGCGCGACGGTGTCGTAGTCCTCGATGTCGACCTCCGACCGGGAGGTGAGTTCGAGGCCGAGGAGGTTGACGAACGCCCGATTTTCGTGGTGTCCGATCTCGCCCTCGTAGATGATATCGCGTCGACGCCACGGTGGTCGGCGATGGCGCGGAGGGCGGCGGCGCTGGCGATGGAGTCCGGGTCCGGACCGCGGTGGATGAGGATGGCCATCCGCTGGTCGGTGTCCTCGATCACTTCCGAGAGCTGTTTGGACTTGTGTTCGAGTTCGCCGGTCTCCAGCGACCGCAGTGCCGAGTCGGCGATCACGGCGGAGGGGTTGATGACGACGTCGGCTCCCAACTCCGAGAGTTCGTCCGCGGAGACGGGGTCGGAGGCGCGGGCGACGATGAACTGGTCTCGGTCGTCGGCCCGGAGGTGTTCGACGGCGGCCTTGTTGGCGTCGACGTCTGAGGAGAGGATGAGGACGGCGTCCCGGTCGGAAACGAGGTCGCCGATAGAGCCGTCGCGGATGTCGGCGGTCTGGGCGTTGAGGTCCTGATCGCGGAGGGCCTCGACGCGGCTCTCGTCCTGATCGAGAATGAGGACGTCCTTGCCTTCGGAGACGATCTCCTCGGCGACGGCGTGGCCCACGCTCCCACACCCCAGAATGGCGTACGTCGACATCGACGTCATCGTGATGCCGGCACTCATAGTGTCTACAGGCAAGTCACGGAGACTCTTATAACACCGAGATTCTTTCCAGCCGATGAAACTCCCCGCCCGCGAAAGGAAACGTATTTTACGGGCCTCCCGTTAGGAAGGGGTGCGTGGGCCGGTAGCTCAGTCCGGCAGAGCGTCTGACTCTTAATCAGACGGTCGAGGGTTCAAATCCCTTCCGGCCCGCTACATTCTGGCGCTCACAATCCGTGAGCGCCTGCTGTGCGATGCCGAAGGGATTTGAAGTAGAGAAACGCGAACGGCAGTGAGCGTTTCGCGTGGTTCAAATCCCTTCCGGCCCGTATTCTGCTGCGAACAAACCGCGAGCAGCGAATACGCCAGAAGGATTTGAAGCAGACGGCGGCGAGCAGAGCAAGCCGACGGCGTAGTT
This sequence comes from Halapricum sp. CBA1109, assembly GCF_009741825.1. Taxonomy (GTDB): domain Archaea; phylum Halobacteriota; class Halobacteria; order Halobacteriales; family Haloarculaceae; genus Halapricum. Next base: position 12,832 of record NZ_WPCA01000018.1, on the reverse strand, counting down.
CAAATCCCTCCAGCCCGGCCACTCACGCCTCGGCCTCGACGAACCGCCGGGAGTCGTCGGCGGTGCCGCTGGTGAGGACGGCCCGGAGGCCTTCCTCGACGGTCATATCGACGTCGTAGACGCGGTCGGTCGTGACGTAGACGACATCGCCGCCGACGAGGGGGTTGGGGGCGCTGGGGACGAACAGCGTCATCATCTCCGGGCAGTCACAGGCTTGCGTGACCGATTGCGGCGTCTCGGAGGTGCGGAAGGCGATGGCGTAGCGGTCGGGGACGTCCATCTCGACGAGTTTCACCGACTGGAAGTCCTCGGCGTCCGCGCGGAGGAACGTCTCGCTCACGTCGAGGAAACTCGCGTACATCGTGCCGACGACGGGGATGCTGGCGAGGACGCTGTCGACCTGTCGCCGGCGGGCGTCGCCGCCGGGGAGGGTGTCGACGGCGAGGCCGACGACGACCACGACGGCCGCGAGCACCGCGACGGCGAGGAGTCTGACGGCGAGCGAGGATGTCGGAACGACGGGCGAGACAAGGGCGACGAGCGGGTCGAGCAACGCCGAGAGAAACTGGACGGTAAAGCCGACGACGAGGACCGTCGCGAGCACCGGGACGACGACGGTCAGTCCCGCGAGGACGGCGTCGCGTGCCCGTCGGCGAACTGATCGGGAGTCTTCGGGCATCGTCGGTACCTCGACGACCGAGTGAAATAAAAGGCGGTCGTACGGCGGTGGGTGCTCACTCTTGGGGGTCGGCAAGCGCGTACAGAAGCGTCTCCGCGCCGACGCCGTCCAGTTCCTCGTAGAAGACGACTTCCAGCAGCGTGATCATCCCGGGAAACAGGAAAGCACCGACGCCGAACGGGATCAGCAGGGCGAACAGGACGATGGCCGTCGCGGCGACGACGTGGACCGCCTCGTAGGCGATGTGATCGGTGACGGTCCCGTAGGCCTGCCTGACGGCGGGGACGAAGCCGGGGCGCTCGGTGTCGTCATCGTCGTCGTTCTCCGCGTGGACGATGATGTTCGCGGCCCGCAGGAGGACGACGAGGACGGCGACGACGGCGTAAACGCCGAAGACGCCGACTAACAGGACGACCGTCGAACTCCCCGCGAGGGCCGCGAAGAAGTACGTGAGGATGCCGGTGACGATGACGACGAAGACGACGCCGAAGGCCAGACCGACCCGGAGGTAGTCCCAGATGGAGGCGACGAAGTTCGAGGCGCGACTGGAGGTTTGCCGGGGGAGGCCGCCGCCGGTCCCGGTGTAGGCGACCGAGGAGTAGAAGGTGTCGATCAGGGAGACGAGGGCGGCCCCGATGGTAACCACCGGGAACAGCGCGAACACGAACAGGACGCTCAGGGCGACGACGGAGACGATTTCGCTGAACAGGATCTTGCCGTAGGCTTTCAGCGCCGTCGCCGGACTCGCCGGTCCCGTCGGTCGTGTGCTCATCGACCGGTGGTAGCGCCGGCCCGTTCAAATGGGCTCCGGAACGCGCCCGGTCAGACGTAGCGGAACCACTCCTCGCGGTCGCCGGTCTCGATGAGGTCGAAGAAGGCGGTCTGGATCTCGTCGGTGACGGGGCCTTTGGTCCCCTGACCGATCTGGTTGTCGTCGACGCTGCGGATGGGCGTGACCTCGGCGGCGGTGCCCGTGAAGAACAACTCGTCGGCAGTGTACAACTCGCCCCGGGAGATGGTCGCGTCGTCGTGGACGGTGTAGCCCGTCTCCTCGGCGATGGTGATCACGCTCTGGCGGGTGATGCCGTCGAGGATGGACTCGGCCAGTCCAGTCGTGAATATCTCGCCGTCCCGGACGAGAAAGAGGTTTTCGCCGGGGCCCTCGGCGACGTTGCCCTCCTTGTTGAGAACGATGGCCTCGGTGTAGCCGTTGCCCGTGGCTTCGAGGCTGGCGAGGACGCTGTTGACGTACGTCCCCGTCGTCTTGGCGTTGGTCGGAATCTGGCTGGAGGAGTACTTGCGCCACGAGGAGATGGCGACGTCGACGCCGTTTTCGAGGGCATCCTCGCCGAGGTACGCGCCCCACGGCCAGGCCGCGAGGCCGACCTGAACGGGGGACTCGGAGGGGTTCAGGCCGAGCGGTCCGTATCCGTAGAAGGCTATCGGCCGGATGTAACAGGACGCCAGTCCCTCGCGGTCGATCAACTCGACGGTCGCCTCGGTCAACTCCTCGCGGGAGAAGGGGATGTCGATGTCGTACACCTTCGCGGAGTCGAACAGGCGTTCGAGGTGTTCCTCCCAGCGGAAGATGGCCGGGCCGTTGTCGGTGTCGTAACACCGGACGCCCTCGAAGACTCCCGTCCCGTAGTGGAGTGCGTGTGTCAGGAGGTGGACCTGCGCGTCCTCGAAGTCGACGAACTCGCCGTCCAGCCATATCTCCTCGACGCCCTCGAACATCTCGGGCCGGTCGCTCATCGGTCGCCCCCTGCGCTCGACGTGACTGCGCTTTCGTCGTGCATACCCGCCCTAAAGATTGCCACCGTTAAGAACGTTCACGGTCTCCCGGAGCGTGTGAGCGTCAGGCACGCTCTCGGCGACGGCCCACCCGAACACCTTCGGGGGAACCCCCAACGACGCGGACCGCCCAGATGACTCTATGGTCCAGCGTACCGCAGACGACGTCGACGCCACCCTCGACGCCCGGGAGATAGACGGCGAACCGTTCGGCGAGATAATGGCCGCTCTAGAGGACCTCGGCGACGACGAAACGCTCCGGTTGATCAACAGCTTCGAACCGGAACCGCTGTACGACGTCCTCGACGAACGCGGATTCGACCACGAGACGACCGAGGAGAGTGCCGAGGAGTTCCACGTCGACATCCAGTCGGCGGACGACGGCGACGCCGACGTACAGACCACCGTGGACGTGCGCGAGATTCCGAAACCCGACCGCCACCCGCAGGTCCACGACACCTACGCCGGCCTCGACGTAGGGGAGTCGATGGCCCTCGTGGCTCCCCACGAACCGCGCCCGCTCGAACACGAGTTCGATCAGCAGTACGGCGACGCCTTCGCGTGGGAGGTCGTCGAGCGAGACACCGGGACCGTCCGAGTCAGGGTCAGGAAAGAGGCGGCCGCCTCGGGCGGCGACCCGACCGACTCCGACGACGTCGCCGCGGGGTCGAGCGACGGCCTCTCGGTGACCGAGACGCTCGATGTCCGTGAGCTACCGCCCGCACAGCGCCACGAAGTGATATTCGACACCTACGCCGACCTCGACGGCGGCGAGGCGTTCGTGCTGGTCAACGACCACGACCCGAAGCCGCTGTACCACCAGTTCGACGCCGAGGCCGGCCCGGGGTTCGTCTGGGAGTACCGGAAACAGGAGCCCGGCGAGTTCCGCGTCCTGATCGGCAAAGCGGGAGACGCGAGTCCGGCCGGCGACGCGCCCTTCTAACCTAATTGCTCGACGATTTCGCTGCCCTCGACGTAGACCAGCCCGTGTTCCTCGGCGTAGGCGCGGGCGGCCGCTGGCGTCCGCTCGCGGCCCGTCTCGTCGTCCAGCATCTCACAGACGACGACCGCCGGCGGGAGGTCGGCCGCGTGGGCCAGCGCGATACCGAGTTCGGTGTGGCCCTCCCGGTCGGCCAGCAGATTCGGCGCGGCCCGGAGCAGGTGGACGTGACCCGGCGCGCGGAACTGCTCGGCGAACGCCTCGACGTCCGGGTCGGCGGCCACGCCGGCCAATTCGGAGATGGTTAGCGCGCGGTCCTCGTCGGTGATGCCGGTGTAGGTGTCGCGGTGGTTGACCGTCAGCGAGAACGACGACCGCTCGTCGTAGCCGAGTTCGTGGTCGGCACCGAGGGGATGGTCGAGCGTCTCCTGGACGAACGGCAACTCCAGCGCGTCGGCCACGTCGTGGCTCAGCGCGACGCAGACGAGGCCGCCGGCGTCGTTGCGCATCCGGGCGACGGCCGCGGGCGTGACGGCCCCGGCCGGGTAGACGAGGTCCGTCTCGCCCTCGCGGTCGGCGGCGTCGTGGATCAACACCGGCCGGCCCTCCCGGAACGCGGCGATGGCGCTGTCGATACTCGCGGTCGTCGTCGCGTCTCGTCACTCGTGGACATGGATGGTGATTGGGTCGTCGTCGTCGAGGTCGAATCGGTCGCGGAGTTTCTCGGGGGCGATGATCTCGAGGTGGTCGTCACCGTGGTGGGTCCGCTCGGGCGCGATGACGTGTGCGCCGTCGTAGCGCTGTTCGCCCGCTTCCAGCGTCGCGGGGTAACAGAAGGCGGGGCCGTAGGACCGCTCGTCGTCTTCCCACCCCTCGATGGTGATGGGTTCGACGGCGTCCATCCGAGCGCGGGCCCGGATGCTGTCGGGGTCTAAGTCGACGTTGAGCGTCCCGGCGAACGGCTCGTAGCCCAGCAGCTCTGTGAACTGGCGCATGTATCCCGGGAGCGTGATGTAGTGGCCGCCCTCGCTCATCCCGCTGGTGACCACGCCCGTCAGCGTGACGCCGACGCGGTCCTCGAAGATGCGCTGGTACTGGGCGTACTCCCGCTGGAGCTGTGACTCGCCCTCCGCCGTGAGCGAGACCCACTGGCCGTCGCTGACTATCTCGCGTTCGATCAGACCCGCCTCCTCTAAGTGCTGGAGGCGGCGTGAGGCCGTCTGCGTCGAGGCGTCGAGTTTCCCCGCCAGCCCCGAACAGGACACCTTCGAATCACCGTCCAGCGCTCCGGCGAGCGCGAGAACCTTCAGCGTCGTCAACTCGTCCGCGCCCACTGTCCGTCCCGCGAGTTCCATACTTCCTGCTGGGTTCTCGGTCCTGATAAGCGTACCGGGAATTGTACGCGTCACGAAATCGTTATGCAAAACCGTGAGGGTCAGACGTCGGCGAGGGGGTCCTCGGTCCAGAACTCGCTGCCCTTGTCGAGTTTCGGGACCCACGTGTCCGGGCCTTCCGAGAGCATCGCCACGCGGGAATCGGGAATGTCCTTGACGTGGTCGTGGGGGAGGTACTCCCGCATCGACTCGGCGAAGGCGAGGACGTCCTCGTGGTCGGGCATCGACGACCGGTCGAGGCGGCCCCGGGAGTGGCCGACGTGCATGTACGCCTTCAGTTCCACGAAGTCCGCGTCCGCGCGGTCACACATCGCGGCGTACCACTCGGGGTGGTGCATGTTGTGGTCGCCCACGAGCGTCGTCCGGATCACCGTCCGGGTGTCGTCTTTCTCGGCGAGGACATCCAGCGTCTCGATCAAACTGTCCCAGAGGCCGTCCTCGACGCCTTTGACCGTCTCGTCGAACGTCTTCCGGTCGGCGGCGTCGACGGAGACGTACAGTTGCGTCGGGTCACAGCGCTCCAGCATCTCGGGGTTGGTCCCGTTGGAGACGAGGAACGTCGTGATGTCCCGGTCGTGGAAGGCCTCGATCAACTCGGGGAGGTAGGGGTAAAGCGTCGGTTCGCCGTCCAGCGAGATGGCGACGTGCCGGGGTTCCATCGCCTGTTCGAGGACGTCCTCGGGCACGTTGTCGTTGCCGCCGTACCCCGAGAGGAGTTTCCGCTGGAGGTCGATGGAGGCGTCGACGACGGCCTCGGGGTCGTCCCACTCGACGTCGCCCAGTTCGTAGGCGTGACCGGCGTGGTCGCGCCAGCAGAAGACACAGCGCTCGTTGCACTTGACGACGGGCGTCATCTGGATACAGCGGTGGGACTCGATGCCGTAGAAGGCGTACTTGTAGCACTTCCCCTCGCCCTGTAGGGCGTTGTCGGTCCACCCGCAGGTCTGGACGGCAGTGTGGTTGACACTGTGGTAGTCGGGGTCGTCGACCTGCTTGGGCCCGTCCGACTCGCTCATTGGCTGTACAGTCGTGGCCCGGAGCCTAAACGTTCTTCCCTCTGTGGCCGTCGGCCGAACCCGTTACCCCTATACCGGCCGCTGGAAAACGACTGGGTATGTTCCTCTCCCTTCGCGCGGAGGTCGAAGACGCCGTGGCCGAGGCCCTGACGGCGCTTTCCCTCCCGACCGACGACCTCGGTATCGAACAACCACCGGACGGCGTCGACGCCGTCCTCGCCTCCAGCGTCGCCTTCCGTCTGGCCGAAGAGGTCGGCGCTCCGCCGCCGAAAGTGGCCGCCGACATCGCCGCCGAGATAGACGCCGAGCCCTACGACTACATCGACGCCGCCGTCGGGCAGGGGCCCTACGTCAACTTCCTCCCCAGCGAACAGTACCTCGCGGACACCCTCGAAACCGCACAGGCCGACGACTACGGCCACCTCCCGGACCGAGACACCAGCGTCGTCCTCGAACACACCTCCGCGAACCCGACCGGACCGGTCCACGTCGGGCGCGCACGCAACCCAATCGTCGGCGACGCCCTCGCCCGCGTGCTGGAGTACGCCGGCTACGACGTCGAGCGCCACTACTACGTCAACGACGCCGGCCGACAGATAGCGGTGTTCACGTGGGCCTACGAGACGTTCGACGAGAGCGACCTCCCGGACCCGGACCGGGACTCCCCGGAGTACGAGATGGTCCGGTACTACCGCAAGGGCAACGACTACCTCGAATCCGCCGACGACGACGCCGTCGAGGCCGCCGAAGCGGAGATAGCGGCCATCCTGCAAGGGCTGGAAGACGGCGACGAGGAGACCTACGAACGGGTCGCCGAAGTCGTCGACACGGTGCTGTCGGGGATGACAGAGACCATCGGCCGTCTCCCGGCCGAGTTCGACGAGTTCGTCAAGGAGACCCAGTTTATGCGGGACGGCTCGACCGACGACGTGGTCCAGCGGCTCAAGGAACTGGACTGTGCGGTCTACGAGGAGGATGCGTGGCAACTGGACCTGCCGGATTTCGAGAAGAACCTCGTCTTCCTACGGGCCGACGGCACCTCGCTGTACACGACGCGTGACCTCGCCCACCACGAGTGGAAGTTCGAGCACTTCGACCGCGCGGTGACGGTCCTCGGCGAGGACCACAAGCTACAGGCCGACCAGCTATCGAGTACGCTTGAGTTGCTGGGCCACGACACCGACCAGCTAGAACAGGTGTTCTACTCGTGGGTCAACCTCCCCGAGGGCGGGATGAGCACCCGCGAGGGGACCGGCGTCGACCTCGACGACCTGCTGGACGAAGCCATCGACCGCGCCCGCGCGGAAGTCGAAGACCGGATGGCGGACCGCCTGCGGGACGACGACCTCGACGAGGACGACTTAGATCGGATCGCCCGGCAGGTCGGTATCGGCGCCGTCCGCTACGACATCGTCTCGAAACAGCCCACGAAGGGCATCACCTTCGAGTGGGAGCGGGCACTTGACTTCGAGGCCCAGTCCGCGCCGTACGTCCAGTACGTCCACGCCCGCTGTTGTGGCATCCTCGACGATGCCGGTGACGTCGATACCGACGCCGTCGACCCGAGCGCGCTGGAAGCGTCCGAGGCGGCGGCGTTGCTCAGAGAGATTGCTCGCTTCCCGGCGGTCATCGAGGAGGCCGCAGAAGACCACCGGCCACACGTCGTGGCCACGTACACGCGGTCGCTGGCGGAGACGTTCAACAGTTTCTACCGGGAGTGTCCGGTGTTGGACGCCGACAAGGAGACGAGAGCCGCGCGGGTCGCGCTGGTCGGGGCAGCGCGGACGACGGTCGCAAACGCGCTCGACGCCATCGGGGTCGACGCGCCGACCTCGATGTGATCAGCCGAACAGGCCGAGGACGCCGCCGCCCTCGTCGTCTTCGTCATCATCAGTGTCGTCGGTGTCCTCGCCCGAGGGGAACCACTCGGTCTCCTCGTCGACGATTCGGTCGACCGCTTCGCCGTCCAGAATCCGCTCGATAGCGGTTCCGAGGCGGCGGTAGGCCTCCGCCGCGGGGCTGTCGGGGAAGTTCAACACCAGCGGTTCGTCCGTCGTCGCCTCGGTGTCCTCGGGGATGACGGCGAGCAACGGGTGGTCGAGCGCATCGGTGACCGAACTGATGTCGCCGGGGCCCTCCGCGCGGGTGAGAATGGAGCCGACAACTTCGCCGTCGACGCGCTTGGATAGCTGCGCGGTCTTGGAGGCGTCGCCGATAGCGACGCTGTCGGGCGTGGTCACCAGGAGGACGCTGTCGGCCAGTCCCAGCGGGACCGTCGCCTCGTGGCTCAGGCCGGCACCAGTGTCGATGAGCACCACGTCGTAGGCGTTCGACAGCGTCTTGATGACCTTCCGGAGTTTCGCCGGGTCCGCGTCGGCGAACGCTTCGAGGCTCTGTTCCCCGGGGACGAGTGTCACGTCGCCCGGACCCTCGGTCAGCGTATCGCTGATGGCCGCTCGCTCGGCCAGCACCTCGTGGAGGCTCGTGTCGTACTCCACGCCGAGCATAGCCGCGAGGTTCGCCATCCCGAGGTCGGCGTCGACGATGACCACGTCGTAGCCGGCATCCTGTAGCGCGACACCGACGTTGACGGCAGTCGTCGTCTTCCCGACGCCGCCTTTCCCGCCAGCGATAGTGAAGACGTGACCCGTCATTGATTCACTGTATGAGTACAGAGGGGGCTCCCACATAAACCCGTCCGTCTTTCAACGGATTTACTATTCAGGATCGCTCAGGTTGTGATAGTAATCCGATAGGAAACGGCTCGCGGGCCGGTGTTCGTCACCTGGTCCCAGCGTATCCTATATCTTAACCGTCTCGGTATCGTGGTCCCAGTAAGAATGGCGTCGGACACCTCGGGGGACGAGTTCGAGGACAGACAGAAATACGAGTTCCAGAAGGTGATCGAGGAACTCAAGGAGTACCGCGGCTCCGGTACCCAACTCGTCACTATCTACATCCCCGAAGACAAGCAGATCAGCGACGTGGTCGCCCACGTCACACAGGAGCACAGCGAGGCGTCCAACATCAAATCCAAACAGACGCGGACGAACGTCCAGGACGCCCTCAAGTCGATCAAAGACCGCCTCCGGTACTTCGACACCTACCCGCCCGAGAACGGCGTCGTCCTGTTCTCGGGCGCGTCGACGCCGGCGGCGGCCAGACGGATATGATCACACGCACGCTGGAGAGCCCTCCCGAGCCCATCGAGTCCTTCCGGTATCACTGCGACGCGGAGTTTCTGACCGAACCGCTGGAGCATATGCTCACCGACAAGGGGCTGTTCGGTCTGGTCGTCCTCGACCGGCGGGAGGCCAACGTCGGGTGGCTCAAGGGCAAGCGCGTCGAACCCGTCAAGTCCGCCTCCTCGCTGGTCCCGGGGAAACAGCGCAAAGGGGGCCAGTCCGCACAGCGGTTCGCCCGCCTCCGACTGGAGGCCATCGACAACTTCTATCAGGAGGTCGCCGGGATGGCCAACGACCTCTTCGTCGACCGGCGACACGAACTCGACGGGATTCTCGTCGGCGGCCCCTCCCCGACCAAAGACGAGTTCCTCGACGGCGACTACCTCCACCACGAACTGCAGGACGCGGTCCTCGGAAAGTTCGACGTCTCCTACACCGACGAGTCGGGCCTGTACGACCTCGTCGACGCCGCACAGGAGGTCCTCGACCAGTACGAGGTCCTCCAGGACAAGGAGGTTATGGAGGAGTTCTTCGGCGAACTCCACGACGGTAACAAGGCCACCTACGGCTTCAAACAGACCCGCCAGAACCTCAATATGGGCGCCGTCGAGCAGCTCCTCATCAGCGAGGACCTGCGGAAAGACGCCGTCGCCTACGAATGTCCCAACGGCCACGACGACTACGAACTTCTCGGCCGGAACGCGGAGACTGAGTCCCACGTCTGTTCGACCTGCGGCGAGGAGGTGCCCGCCGAGGACGCCGAACGCGAGGACGCTATCGACCACCTGATGGAGTTGGCCGACCAGCGCGGAACCGAGACGGTGTTCATCTCGACGGACTTCGAGAAGGGCGAGCAGTTGCTGACGGCCTTCGGCGGCATCGCCGGTATCCTCCGGTACTCGACCGGCGTCTGATCGGAACTCGTTCTCACGCACGAAAGCAGGAGTGACGCCCGTTCGGGCGTCGAGAACTGACGGACTGACCGACCGGAAGCAGGTGGTGGGTGGGTGGTGGGGTCAGTACGAATCCGATCGGTCGGTCCTGTCTTCGAACACACGGTAGGACCCATGTGCCTTACAGACACGGCGGAGTGGCTCTCCGCATTTCAAAAAACGGGCGGGATACATATAGATGATGTGCCTAACTGAGTTGGTATCACCGAAGCTGTTCCAGTTGTCGCCGCCGGCCGACGAGGTCGACGTGCGGGTCGACGGTCGTGTCATCGACGAGGCGTGAGACGACGAGCATCGGGTCGCTGCCGGCGCGTTCGACCGCCGCGAGCAGGTCCGTGATGGCCTGTCGGTTCAGCGCCAGCGACGACAACAGACCGAGCGCTATCGCCATCGGCACGGCCGCGTCGGGATCACTTGGGAAGGCCTCGCTGATACGCTGGTAGTCGGGGTGATCGTCCGGCGGGTCGGTCACCGGCTGGATGGCGAGACACCGCGTACACGTCGCTGCTCCGGGCGTCGCCTCGGGCAGTAGCGAGCGGTACTGGTCGGGGACGGGGTAGGCGACGGCGACGCCGTCACACTCGGAACACTCCATACAGCGAACACAGGGGCCAGACCCAAAAAGAACGGCGTCATAGTGTTTATTGTAGCTGTTTCCCGGTTCGACCGCCCGATGTCGGGCGATCGATACCGAAATGACCTACAATAAACACTATCAGTCGTCCGCAGGGACCGGGTCCTCTTCCTCGCGCGCTGCCGCCTCGCGTTGGGCCTTCTCCTCGGCCTCTTTCTTGTCTTTGATCTTCTTCATCCGGAAAATCTCCTCGCGCTCCTGCTCTTCGAGTTTCTGCTCGATGTACTCCTTGTTGTCGTGCAGCGTCGGGAGCAGGGTAAACTCAAGCGCGTTGACTCGGCGTTTGGTCGTCTCTATCTCGTCGATCAGTTCCTTCATCGCCGTCTCGACTTCGGCGGCGAGAATGATCTGTTCGAGCAGTTCCTCGTAGGCTTCGGCGACCTCGTCAATGCGGGCGCTGGTGCCCAGCACGCCGTATCCACGCTCGCCGAGCGTCTTGCGGACCTTCGAGGATTCGATCTGCGGGACGACCACGCCCATAATGTTTTTCGACTGGGTCGTGATCTCGGGGTGCTCTTTCAGCGCGGCCGCCGCGCCGCGGACCGCCACGTCACCCTCCATCGCCCGCGCCATATTGATCCGGCGTTGGGCTTCGTCGTAGCGGGTGTCCAGTTCCGAGCGGACGTCCTGTGCCTGATCCAGGATGTCCATAAACTCCATAATGAGGCCGTCACGCTTCTTTTCGAGCGTGTTGTGGCCCCGCTCGGAGAGGTCGATCCGGTCCTCTATCGCCATGAGGTTCTTCCGGGTCGGCTTGACGTCGTTGGCCATTACCAGCCACTTCCGGCCACGGCGACTTAGACCTTCTCACTCGGCCGGACCCACCCGGGCCGTGTGGTCGGGAGTCCGACGGGACAACACAAGAGACGACTGGTGTGGCAGTCCCTCACCGTCGCCCGCGCACTCGCGTTTGGGTGTGTTCGGGGAACACCTCGGCCACCGCGTCCGCGCCGTACTCCGCGGCGATGATCGCTCGCAGTTCGGTCTCGTAGTCGCCTTTCGGGATGGACTCGCTTGGCCCGGACTCGACGTCGAGTGACGACTCGACGAGTCGGTCGACCGCCCCGCGGCCGAACCCCGTCAGCGGCGCGAGGTAGTCGACGCCGTGGCGGTCTTCGAGGCTCTGGGCGCTGGCGCGGGACACCGTCGGCACCCGGTCGTCCCGCCGGGTTCCGTCGGCGACGGCGTCGTAGTCAAGCCCCGCGATGACCTCCAGCGCGTGGTCGTGGACGGTCTGGATACCGTGGCGCGGAAACCCGTCTTCGACCATCCGGTCGGCGGCGTCGCGGAAGACACCCTCGTCGAGTTCGGCCGCCTCGAACGGCAACCCGAGGGCGTCGGCCGCCTCACGGGCGTCGTCGGCGGCGTCGGTGACGCCGGCCGTCGCGCAGACGAGCGTCACGTCGTAGAACGGTTCCAGAAGCAGCGCTGTGAGGCCGGAGTCTTTCCCGCCGCTGAACGCGACCGCGACCTCCATCTACCGCCGCCGGATGTTGAAGCTCTTCGAGTCCGGCGTCAGTTCCTTGAGGAGCTCTTTCATCTGGTCCTCGTCGATTCGCTGGTCGCCGAGACGGCCGCTCTGTGCGATGGCCACAACCTGCTGTTCGACCTTCTCGGCCACCTCGGGCTTTGACATCTTCACGGTGTTGAGCCGCTTTCGGGCGCCGTCGGTGAGGTGCTGTTTCAGCATCGCCTCCTTCTGGGCCTCGGCCTGTTGCTGGCGAGCCTCCTGTGCCTCCCGGGCGTCGCCGCCGCCCTGCTGCTCCTGCATCTGTTCCATCTTCTTCTGCCGGAGCTTCTCGAGTTCTTCGTCTGAGGGTTCGCCACTCATACGCGTAGATACGTGGTCGACCCGTGAAAACCTTTTTTCTGAAAGCCCTCAGCGGACCCTGGCGGGTCCGCCTCGCCCTTTTCTTTTCACACGAAAGCCCTCGAACGGCCTTGGCAGGCCGTTCTCGCCCTTTTCATTTCCGCCAGGTCCGCACGACCACCGCCGGCGGATGCCGGCGGGGTCTGTGGGCAACGCCAGCGCTTTCCTGTAGTCGCGGCCCGGTGTGGGCCGCGACGACTCCCCTCACTCCTCCCCGGGGCGCGCCATATCGGCGCGCCCGGGCGTCCTGACAGCAGTGGCCACGCTGGCGTTCATCGCCAGCTCGGGGGAAGGGCAGGCCTGCTGTGGCGGTGCTGTAGTGCTGTCGCAGCGCTGTGAAGCTGTGCAGTGCTGTTGCGGTGCTGGC
>NZ_WPCA01000025.1 GCF_009741825.1 Halapricum sp. CBA1109 | reverse complement strand
CGGCGGCGGCGCGGGCGGCCGGCTACCCCGGTATCGTCCTGCAACCGGAGGGGTGCCCGCGGATCGACTACGAACGGACGCTCGCAGCGTTCGCCGAGGACGGTTTCGAGATGTACGCCGTCCCCGAACGGGCGGGGACGACCCCGGGGACACCGCACGTCCTCGTGGCGATTCCCGCGTACAACGCGGCCGGGTCGATAGCGACCGTCGTCTCGGAGGCCGCGGAGTTCGCCAACGAGGTGCTCGTCGTCGACGACGGGAGCAGAGACGCGACGGCCGACCGCGCCAGAGCGGCCGGCGCGACGGTTGTCGTCCACCCGCGCAACCGCGGCTACGGCGGCGCGCTGAAGACTATCTTCGAGGTGGCCCACCAGAAGGGGGCCGCCCACGTCGTCACCATCGACGCCGACGGTCAACACGACGCCGGGGACATCCCCAGACTGGTCGCGACGCAGGACGACAGCGGCGCCGGCGTCGTTATCGCGAGTCGGTACGGCACCGGGACGGAGATGCCGTTCGTCAGGTCCATCGGCCTCGGGGTCATCAACCTGCTGACGAACGTCTCGATGGGGCGGTTTCGCTCGCGGCGCCGCGTCCGGGACACCCAGAGCGGGTTCCGCGCGTACACCGCCGACGCCGTCGAGACGCTGGTCGAGGCCGACGATATCGGCGACGGGATGTGGGCGAGCACGGACATCCTGTACGCGACCAGCGACGCCGGCTTCGAGTTCCACGAGATCGGAACGACGATCCGGTACGACGTCGAGAACGGGAGCACCGAGGGCGCGGCGACCCACGGGTTCGGTCTCGTCCACAACATCGCCGGCTTCTTCCAGCGGTCCCACCCCATCCTGCTGGTCGGCGTCCCCGGCCTGATGACGCTGCTCATCGGATCGCTGTTGACCGCGTGGGCATTCCAAGGGACGCCCTCGACGCCCGTCGTCGTCGTCGGGACGATGGCGATGGCGCTCGGCGTCGTGATGCTGACGCTGTCGGTGCTGTTGCACGTGCTGAACACACACCCGGTGTTCAGACAGCGGTCCGACCGGTGACAAACCCCGCAGACGGCGGCCCGGACCTATATGCCGGTCGGGCGCGAGACGACGCTATGGACGCGTCACTGGAGGGACAGACGGTTCTGGTCACGGGTGGTGCGGGGTTCATCGGCCGGCACCTCGTCGAAGCGCTGGTCGATTCGAACACCGTCCGAGTGCTCGACAACGGGTACTCCGGGCAACTCGACGCGGTGCCCGACGGAGCGACCCTGATCGAGGGGGACATCAGAGACCCCGAGACGGTGGCGGACGCGATGGCCGACGTCGACGTGGTGTTCCATCAGGCGGCCATCGTCAGCGTCACCGAGTCCGTCGAGCGACCGAACGAGACCAACGACGTGAACCTCACCGGGACCGTCGAGGTGCTGGACGCGGCGCGTCGGGCGGACGCCCGGGTAGTCTTCGCGTCCAGCGCGGCTATCTACGGGCGGCCCGAGTCGGTCCCCGTCGCGGAGACCCACCCGACAGAGCCGCTGTCGCCGTACGGCCTCCAGAAACTCACCGCCGACCGATATCTCAGACTGTACGCCGACCTCTACGGTCTGGAGGGGGTCGCGCTGCGGTACTTCAACGTCTACGGGCCCGGCCAGCGCGGCGGCCCGTACAGCGGCGTCGTCACGGCGTTTCTAAACCGGATCAGGGCCGGGGAGCCGTTGGTCGTCGACGGGCCGGGCACCCAGACGCGGGACTTCGTCCACGTCGAGGACGTCGTGCAGGCGAACCTCCGGGCGGCGACGACGGACGCGACGGTCGAGGCCTACAACGTCGGGACGGGGACCGCGGTGACCGTCCGCGAACTCGCCGAACGGGTCCGCGACGCCGCCGACGCCGACGTGTCGATCACCCACGGACCGGCCAGAAGCGGCGACGTGCCCGACAGCGTCGCCGACATCTCGAAGGCCCGGGCGGCGCTGGGCTACGAACCGACCGTCTCACTCTCGGCGGGCTTGGAGGCGTTGCTAGCGTGACCGTGCGGTCGGGCAGGACCCCCCGATATTATTACCGCCGGCCCGCCGAGGGTAGGGCACAATGACGCTGTCAGTGGGTGTCGTCGGTGCGGGGTGGATGGCGACGGACTACCACGTGCCCGGGTTCGACAGCCATCCGGAGACGCGGGTCGTCGCCTTCGCAGAAGCCAGCGACGACCGCCGGGCGACGGTCGCCGCGGAGTTGTCGCTGCCGGGCTACCCCGACGCGGCGGCGATGCTCGCCGCTCACGACCTCGATATCGTGAGCGTCTGCACGCCACCGAGCACCCACGAGGACATCTTCGTCGCCGCCGTCGAGGACGGCTGTCACGTTCTCTGTGAGAAGCCGCTGGCGACCGACGCCGCGACTGCCCGTCGGATGGCCGACGCCGCCGACGAGGCGGGAGTCGTGACCCAAGTCGGCTACCTCCACCGCTACTACGGGAACTACCAGCGCGCGATGGACATCGTGTCGAACACGCTCCTCGGCGACGTGGTCGAGGTGACGGTCGCTCACCACTCGACGCCGCCGACGCAGGGGTGGTACTACGACCAGTCGGTGTCCGGGGGCGGCGTGGTCCGGGACCTCTTTCCGCACTCGCTGGACGTCCTTCTGGACCTCTTCGGCCAGCCGACGGTCGAGTCCGCGAGCGTCCAGTCCCGCGGCGGACGTGCGGTCGAGGACCTCGGTCGGGCGACGCTTTCCTTCGACGGCCCGACGGCGACGGTGTCGGCCTCGTGGACCCAGACCGAGGGCGTCTCGCGCGTCCTCGTCGTCGGGACGGAGGGGTGGCTGGAACTCAGCCCCGAACGGCTCGAGGGGGACGTCCACGGGCGACCGTTCGCCTTCGAACACGGCGACCTGCCGATGGTCGACATCGGCCTCGCCGACCTCTATCCGGCGAGCGACGAGGACCCCCACCGGGCGCGCATCCACGACTTCGCCGACCACGCGGCGGCGGGCGACCGGGCGACGACCGCTCCGGCGAGTCGCGGCGTCGCTGTCGCCGAGATAATCGACGCCGTCTACGAGCAGGCCGACGCAGGGGGTAACCGATGAGAGTCCTCGTGACCGGCGCGACCGGGTTCGTCGGCCTGAACCTCCTCGCGGCGATGGGCGAGGACCACGAACCGGTCGCGCTGGTCCGACCCGGGAGTACGACGGCGCGCCTCCCCGACGGCGTCGAGACGGTCGAAGGGGACCTCGACAGCCTCGGCGGTGCGCTCGACGGCGTGGACGCGGTCGTCCACCTCGCCGCGGCGGTGTACGCCGAGTCGGCGATGGCCGCGACCAACGTCGCCGGCACCGAACGACTCCTCGACGCGGCCGCCGAAGCCGGCATCGACCACTTCGTCTTCCTCAGTACCATCGGCGCACACCCCCACGTCGAGAGCGACCCGGACTCGGCCTACCAGCGCTCGAAGGTCGCCGCCGAGGAACTGCTGTTCGAGGCCGACCACCCCTTCGACGTGGCGGCGGTCTACCCGACGTACATCCTCGGGCCGCGGGACTACCGGCTGACCCGCTACGAGCACGTCCGGCCGGTCGCCGCCAACCGCCTGCTCGTCCCGCCGCTTTACACCTACGACGAGTACAACGTCGTCCACGTCGAGGACGTCGTCGGAACCGTCCGGCACTGCCTCGATGGCAACCCGGGCCGACACCTCGTCACCGGCCCGAACCTCACCACCCGGCAAGTGCTGGGCACCATCGCCGACGCGACCGACGGCCAGTGTCACATCCTCCCGGTCCCCTACAGCGTGATGCGGTGGGGAATCAAGCCGGCTATCGACCTGCTGGCCAAGGTCGGGGTGTCGCCGGTCGGCGGGGCGGCCTTCACCGAACGCGGTGACTACGGCACGGTCCCACCGGCGTTGACCGAACGGGCACCGGTCGCCCAGCGGTCGTGGCAGTCGGCGCTGACCGACACCGTCGCGTGGTACCGGGAGGTCGGCATCCTCTGACGGGGAGTCGTCGCCCGTCCGGGACGCTGGTTCCGACGGTCCGGACGATGAACCTCGCGCGCGCCAGCGGCCTCCTGTTCGGCGTCGAACTGCTCAACACCGCGCTGGGCTTTCTGAGCACCGTCTACTTCGCCCGGGAACTGGGTGCGACGCTACTCGGCGTGTTCTTCCTCTTCGAGGCGACGCTGTACACGATGGCGACAGTCGTCGACTTCGGCCTTCGCGGGGCCGTCGAGAAGCGGATCAGCGCCGGTACCGACCCCGCGCGGATGTTCGGGGCCGGTATCGTCCTGAAACTCCTCCTCGTGGCCGTCGTCGGCGCGGCCGTACTGGCCGCACGGGACCCCATCGCGGCCTACGTCGGGGCCGATCTGGCGCTGGAACTGGTCGCCGTCGTCGTCGTCTTCGAGTTCTCGATGCTGTGTGTCCACGTCCTGCAGGGCGAACTCAGGGCGGGCCAGACGGCGGTGTTGCACCTCGCCCGGAGTCTGACGTACGTCGTCGTCGCCGTGACGCTACTCCAGTTCGGTTTCGGCGTCCGGGCGCTGGTGTACGCGCTGTTGGTCAGTTACTCGCTGTTGCTCGTGACCGCGGCCGCGCGGCTGAACACCCGCGTCGCGCGTCCCGGGTGGCGACACGTCCGGTCGCTGTACGACTACGCGAAGTACAACGGCATCTGGGGACTGGGCGGGCACGTCTACAACTGGATGGACGTCATCGTCATCGGGTTTTTCCTCTCGCAGGCGGCCGTCGGTGCGTACGAACTGGCCTGGCGGCTCACCACGATGACCGTGATGTTCTCGACGGTGTTCGCGAAGGTGCTGTTCCCGCAGTTGTCCGCGATAGAGGCCTACGGCGCGCGTGAGCGGTTGACCGACCTGCTGTCGGGGGCGATAACGGCCTCGCTGTTGCTCGTCGTCCCCGCCGTCGTCGGCGTCGCGGTGCTCGCGGAACCGATTCTCGGCGTTGTCTTCGGTCCCGAGTACGTCATCGCCGCGGCGGCGTTCGTCGTGCTGTCGGGCGAGAAACTCGCCCAAGCCGTCAACCTCGTCTTCGACAAGGGGATACAGGCGCTCGACCGGCCGGTGTACGGCGCGGCCGCGACTATCGTCTCGCTGTCGCTGAATATCGTCCTCAACGTCGTGCTGGTTCCGCGGTTCGGGCTTGTCGGCGCGGCGGCGGCGACGCTCGTCTCCGTCGTCGTCAACACCGTCCTGCTGGGCGTATTCCTTGGCCGACTCATCCCGGTTCGGTTCCCCGTCCGGGACATCGGCTGGCTGGTCGTCTCCTCGCTCGTGATGGGCGTCGTTCTGGCCGGGGCGACGAGCGTAATAACGGTGGAGACGCCCGTCACGCTGGTCGCCGCCATCGGTCTCTCGGCGGTAGTCTACGGGGCCGCGGTGCTGGTGTCGCCGCCGCTCCGGGAGCGGGTCCTCGAAAACGTCCGCGCGGCGCTGTGACCGCTCAGGCCGCGGTTAGCTTCAGGACGACACCCTCGCGCGTGCTGAGCGGGTCCTCCGAGAGGGGGGTCCGCGTGCCGAGGACGTAGGTGTCTTCGCCGTCACGACCCAGCGACAGCACCTGGATGCCGAGTTCCTCCCGGTCGGCGAACCGGAGGAGTCGGGGCGTCCACGGGCCGTCGTCCGCCGGGGTTGCGACGAGCAACCGTCCGGCCGGTTCGGTGAACGACCGCGTGAACACGCCGAAGACGTACTCCTCGGCGAGTTCGTCGACCGCTCCGCCGTGGACGTGACCGCCGATGACGGCGTAGCCGACTGACTCGTCCTGATAGAAGTGGGGGAACTCGATCACGGGGTCGATCAGCGTCTCACCGCGGCTCCCCGAGACCACACACGCCTCGTCGCTGCTGGTCCCCAGTTGCGGGTCGTGGCAGTGGGTGCCCTCCTTCAGCGGCCAGCCGTAGTTGCCGCCCTTCTCGACGACGTTGACCTCCTCCCAGTCGGCCTGCCCGACGTCGCCGACGATCAGCCGGTCCCCCGAGAACGCCATCTTCCACGGGTTGCGAAAGCCCCACGCGTAGAGTTCGTCCCGTCCCTCGGCCCCCACCAGCGGGTTGTCCGCGGGGATGCCGTAGGGCCTCTCGCCCGTTCGGTCGTCGACGTCTATCCGGACGACGGTGCCCATGAGGTTGTCGATGTTCTGGCCGTTGTAGGGGTTCAGCCCGTCGCCGAGGGCGCCGTAGAGGTAGCCGTCGGGCCCGAACTCGATAGTCCCGGCCTGGTGGATCGGTCGGTGCCACTCCAACTCGAAGAGGATCCGCTCGCTGTCGGGGTCGGCCGTCCCGTCCTCGGTGACCTGAAACTCCGAGAGGCGCTCGTTGTGGTCGATGTCCGGCGCCGTAGTGGGAGTGCTGTAGCGGACGTAAAAGCGCCCGTTCTCGGCGAAGTTAGGATGGAACGCCAACCCGAGGAGGCCGCGTTCGTCGTAGCTCACCCACGCTGGCAACCCCTCGCCGATGGCGACGAGACGGTCCCGGATATCCAGAAACGGCTCGTCGGCGAGGCCGTCCTCGTCGTGGACGTACACCACGCCGACCTGATCGGCGACGAACCGGCGGTCGAGACCGTCGTCGGCCGTCACGAGCGCACTCGGGGAGACGAGGCCGGTCGCCACCGTCTCGACGCCCACCGTCGGACCGCCCTCGAAGTAGGGGTCGCTGTCGTCGGACGGGGGCGTCTCGCTCGTCGTCGTCGGGGATTCGCCGTCGGTCGGCTCTGTGCCACCGTCGGTCGTCGTCGGGTCCTCGGAACCGCTGTTGCCGGAACACCCGGCGAGCGAGCCGATAGCCGCCGTCGCCGAGAGCGTCGCCAGAAACGTCCGCCGCGTCGAGCGCCCGTCTGATTTGTTGTCCATACTTTCCTAACGGCTGTCGAAAGCTAATCCTTTGCGTTCGGTTCATCGGTCCTCGCCGCTGTAACTTGTTTCGACGATCGACGTACACAGGTATCGGCCGAAAATCCAGTAACACCGGCCTAGTCGGTCGATTCGCTCCAGTATGGCGGCCCTAACTGGTAAGACAATCGTGGTAAAGAGTCATATATCGCAGACGTACTACCCTATAGAGATGGGCGAACCACCACCGGCCGAGAGGCGGGCGAGAACAGACGATAGCGTGTCCCGCCGGGACGTGCTGAAGACCACCGGCGTCGGCCTCACCGCCGCGGCGGGCCTCGCTGGCTGTCTCGGTGGCGACACCGCGACCGGCGGTATGCGGTTGGGGTACGGCGGCGTCCCGATGGAGGTTCAGACCGGACTACCGGTCGGGTACTTCGGCGCTACGTCGACGGCGACGCTCGGCACGTCCTCCGGACTGGTCGGGTACTGGCCGCTCGACGGGACCGGATCGGTTGCGACGGACGCCGTCGGCGGCAACGACGCCGCGATTCGGGGCACACCCCAGCAGGGCGTGCCCGGCGTCTTCGACTCCGGGGCCTACGACTTCGCGGGCGGCGACGCCGACTACCTCGCAGTCGCCGACGCGGGCGCGCTCAGACCACCCAAAATCTCAGTCGGTGGCTGGTTCCGGACCGACAGTGGGGCGACCCAGCAGACGCTCCTCCAGAAGGCCGACGCCCTCTTCGGGGCATCCGGGTACAGCCTCGAAGTCCAGACCGACCGCAGTCTCCGGGCCCACGTTGCCGTCGACTCCGGCGTCGCGCGGGTGAACCCGTGGGGCGTCCCGACCACCGCCGGGACGTGGCACCATATCCTGCTGACGTGGGACGGGAGCAGTCTCGCCCTCTACCTCGACGGGACGGAAATCTCCCGCGACGATTCCCAGTCCGGCGACATCGTCCACAGCGACCGGCCGCTGTTCGTCGGCCGCGGCGACAACGGCTACACCACCTACTACGGGATGGAGGGCCGCCTCGACGACCTCCGTCTGTACGACCGGGCGCTCTCGCCCGAGGAAGTGGCAGCGGTCGCCGAGGGTCCCCCGGAGGAGGAGGAACTGACCACCACCGAGGAACCGACTCCGACCACCACCACCGCAGAGCCAACTCCAACAACCACTGAGGAACCGACTCCGACCACCACCGAAGCGGCGACTCCGATTCCGAACGACGAGTTGGGGGAGGCGGGCTACGGGGCGTACGGCTACGGAGGACTCATCGACTAATATGACAGATAACCACCAATACGAGACGCCGTCGGCGGGAACGCTCGACTGGCACGAACCGCTGAACCGCAATTTCGAACGCATCGACACCGACGTCGAGGTGCGCGACGTCGCCGCCAACAGGGGCGACTACGCCGCAAAGTCCGGCGCGAAGTTCCTCGCCACCGACACCGGCACCGTCTCCATCGGCGACGGCGGTACGTGGCAGGAACTCGGGACCATCGGGGCCGACTCCACTACGGAGACCACCGACGGAGTCAACACCGCCCTCGTCGAGGGGAACCTCGTCGCGCTATCGGTCGGCTTGTCGACCCCCGAAGTGATCGACCCGTCGACGACGGACACGCCAGTACAGGACGGACTGGACCTGTTGGCCGACAACGGCGGCGGCGTCGTCCGCCTCCCGCCGACCACCATCTCCGAGACCGGTCCGATCCGACCGTACAGCAACACCGGCATCGTCGGGTTCGGCCCGGACGTGACGAAGGTATCTATCACCGGCCAACCGGCCGACGGCATCGTCTTCGCCCGCGGCGGAATCAGTCGCGTGTTCCTCGACAACTTCGCGCTCAACGGCCCCGGCGGGACCGGAGCGTCCGGCGTCGCGCTTCACCACACCGACGGCGACACCCAAGACCTCTACGTCGGGCGGATGGTCCTCTGGGGCTGGAACAACTCCGTCTACCGGGTCGAGGAGGGCGTCGGCCCCTTCCAGTGTCGCCACGACCAGATCACCATCTACGAGTGCGACGCGGGCGGCCAAGACGGCCTCTTCGAGTTCCGGTCGTGGTACGGGCCGGCGAACTGGTTCGGGACCATCGCCGCCTACCCGAGCGCCGAAGCGAGCGGCCAGAACACCACGGTGTTCTTCTCCCGGGGCGGCACCCAGACCGTCGACTACCTCACGATGGGCGGGTCGACGGGCGTCGCCATCGACCAGACGTGGGACAGCGTGATCCAGTTCGGCAACGTCCACTGGGAACCGACCACCAACCCGACGGACCCGCCGGCCATCGTCCGCCTTCGCGGGTGGGGCGGCGCGACAATCGGCTCGGTCAAGCAGGTGACCGGGACCGCCGAGTACGCCTACGAACTCGGTTACGACAGCTACAACGGCCGCGGCCCGAACCGCAAGCGTCTGGGCCCCTACTTCGAGTTGGGCGCGGCGGCGTCGCTGACCGAGAACGTCGTCAACCTCTCCTATCCCGTCGACCCGGCCCAGCCGTCGTTCTACGGCGGGAGTCCCAACGACGTGACCGTCACGCACAGCGAGGGGTCGACCGGCGGCCTGCGGGCGCTTGGTACCGCCGGCACCGGGTTCTGACCGTCGGTATTTATCATCGCCCGGGGTGGAGAACGCAGTATGACAGCGTCACCGCCCCGGCCACCGACACCGCATCCGTATCGCAGACGGGGGCGGACCGAGCGCATCAGGGGCTTTCTCTCCGGGATTCGAGCCGTCGAGCGGACCGCGTGGCACACCGGCGAGCTGCTCCACCGCCGGCCGGAGGACCCGACGCCGGGGCGACGCACTCCCGTCGATATCGGCGACCGGTACGCCGGCGGAACGGTCCCGCAGTGGCCCACTGACGCGCCGCGAGCACCGTCCCGGCTCACGCCCGCCGCCGGCCTCACGAACCCCGTCCTCACCGCGGCGGACGTGACCGACTTCGGGAACGCCGACTGCGTCGCCGACCCGTTCCTGTTGCCCGACGGCGACACGTGGCACCTCTTCTTCGAGGTGTACAACCACCAGCGAGAGCCGACGGCGGCCATCGCCCACGCCACGAGCGACGACGGCTACGAGTGGACCTACGACCGCGTCGTCGTAGAGACGGACGAACACCTCTCGTTTCCGTACGTGTTCCGGTGGGACGGCGAGTACTATCTGGTCCCCGACCGCTGGGCGAAGACCCGCGGCGTCGCCGGCGTGACGCTGTACCGCGCAGAGTCGTTCCCCCACCAGTGGGAGCCAGTCGCGGACCTCGTCCAACCGGCGACGGACGTCCACGACTTCGCGCCGTTCCGCTGGGACGGTCGGTGGTGGGCGCTGGCCGGCGACGGCCGGGACCTCTATGCCTACCACAGCGACACGCTCGAAGCCGAGTGGGAGCCACACGCCGGGAACCCCGTCGTCGCGGACCGCCGTATCGCGGCCCGCCCGGCCGGGCGACCGCTGGTCTTCGAGGACCGAATCGTCGTCTTCCTGCAGGACACCGCCGACCGGTACGGTGAGCGAGTCCGCGCGTACGCCGTCACGACGCTCTCGCCCGAGGCGTACGCGGACCGAGAACAACAGGGGTCGCCGGTGCTCGAACCGACCGGCGGACTGGGGTGGAACTCCGGCGCGATGCACACCGTCGACCCCTGGTACGACGGGTCGGGCTACCTCTGTGCCGTCGACGGCACCATCGGCGCCGGCTATCAGGTCTTCGGCGACCACCACTGGGCAATCGGTATCTACCGGGGCTAGTCCCCTCGGGAGTCCGCAGCGCCCGCGTCCGCGGGCCGTCTGACCGCCGTCGGGCCGTCGGGCGCGACAGTACCTTCGACGAAGCCGACACCGTAGTAGAGGTACTGCACCCCGAGCAACAGCGGAACGAGAGCGGCGAGCGGCGTCCGCTTGTCCCGATACACCTGCGCCGCGGCGTACCCCGTCGTGAGCAAAAAGCCCGCGACCAACAGCGGCACGTACCGCAACCGCCGCGCCCGGAGGTCGGCGAGGCCGGCGAGGAGGCCGCCGCCGATGGCCAGCGACGGCAGCGCGGCGTACCAGCGGACGACCCGTCGGTGCCGGCGCTGGATGCGCGCCATCGCGTAGCCGTACGACCGGCTCTTGGCCCGGTAGGCGCGGAACGTCGACGGGAGGTGATGGGAGACGGCGGTAGCGGGGTCGAAGACGAAGCGGTAGCCCGCTTCGGCCAGTCGGAAGTGAAACTCGGCGTCCTCGCCGACGTTCACCTCGTCGTCGAAGCGGTGGCGCTCGAATATCGACGCGTCGTAACAGACGTTGCACGCGGCGACCGAGTCGACGAACCGCACGCGGTCGATGGCGTGGGACTGCGGTGACCCCCCGGAGCCGAAGACGGTCCCCTGGACGGAGCCGACGAGGTGCGCGAACGGCGGGTCGTCCGGGAACGCCCTGTTGGGACCGCCGACGCCGACGACGCGGCGGCCATCGTCGAGGTCAAACAGACGGCCATCGGCGAACTCGCCGCCTCGACGTACACGCCGACCGAACAGGCGGCGTGGTCGCCCGACGACGCCGCGGAGACGGCGTTCCGGGACGCGCTCGGCGCCGACGCCTTCCAAGTGTTGGTCGCCGACGACGGCGGGACGATCGTCGGCTACGGGGTTCTCAACGCCGAGGCGGGGACCGTCGACGCGCTGTTCGTCCGGCCGTTCTGGGCGCGGACGGGTATCGCCACGCGGCTCCTGAGCCACCTGGAGATGAGCGCCGCCGTCGCCGGCTGCACGGCGCTGTCGGCCGTCGTCTCCCTGAACGCCGTCCCGTTCTACGAGACGGTCGGGTACGAACGGGTCGAACCCTGCTCGCGGACCATCGACGGGACCGAACTGGACTTCGTCCGGATGCGGAAACAGCTCGACACGTAGTATATAAAGAATCTCGGTATGGCCCTTCAAAAATCAGAATAGATAATTCTAGCCAAAGCATTTAATATGCTCCGGGTCATTTATACAGGTACTGGCACCGATTTACTGGTGCCATACCCCCACCCCACCCCCAACTTCCCCACATCACCCTTCGAGTGATACTCGTTTTGTAGCAGCGGCGATGTCGTTACCGGCCCAGTAATTTTGCGAGTAATAGATATTATCGAATTCGATAATTTGAGCACAACTCTTAATACCGTGGCCTCCTGAACTACCTGTTAGTGGCGCCGGCCCACCGGTGCCATGACCCCCACCCCCACCCACCCCACCTTTGCTTTCGACGCCACATCCGTAGCGACAGGACTCGTCTGATATCGACCGATCCATCGTGAGCGACGCCAGTTGCTCGTCCGTTCCACTGGGAGACAGCCACGGCTCCGTCTATGCCCCGACCTATCGTCGCAACAACCAGTAATACTATATACTGGTGTGCCATACCATAGCACGTATGGCGTCAGCACCGAGCGGGGACGACATCTTCGACGAGTTCCTGACCCAGCGTGGTCACGAGACCGAGTCGGTGGGATGGGAACAGAACTACAACAAAAAGCAGTGTCCCGACTGCGGGGGACTCCACGACGGGGGCGCGACAGAGTGTTCCATCTGCGGTTGGGTACCCGCGTGAGGGCGGCCGCGTTTTCGGTGTCACCGAACCTTTCTTGAGTACCCGCGGGTAGGGTACAATACGTGAAATGTCAACACCGACTCTCGTCGCCCTGACCCTCGCCCTCCTCGTCGTCGCCGCGTTCGCGTGGTACTGGGACGCTCTCGACTGGTGGCGTTTGGCCACCGAGGACCGGTTTTATTACGGCGTCCCGTGGGGAACCGCTCTCACAACTGCCGTCGTCGTGACGTTCTATCTCTTCGCACAGGGCGGACTCTCCTCGTGGAGCGACCCGCTGACGTTCCCGTTCGTCTCGTGGTCGTACTTCTACCCGTTCGGCATCCTCACCTCCGGTATCGCTCACGGGTCGCCGAGCCACATCGTCGGGAATATGACCGCGACGGTGGTGTTCGCCGCCGTCGCCGAATACGCTTGGGGGCACTACCCGCCGGCCCGCCGCGACGACGGGTCGATGCTCACCGGCGGGACTCGTCTCCGCGACCGGCCCGTCGTCCGCGCCCTCGTCGTCCCGCCCGCGGCGATGTTCGCCGTCGCCGTCCTGACGGCGCTGTTTTCCTTCGGTCCCGCGCTGGGGTTCTCCGGCGCGGTGTTCGGCCTCGTCGGGTTCGTCCTCGTGACGCGGCCTCGTGCCGGCGTCGTCGCCGTCGTCGTCACCGCCGCCCTCGGAACGTTGCTGGACGCGTTCACTGCTCCGGTCGTCCGGGGGACCATCTCCTCCGGCGCTCCCGGGCCGCCCAGTTGGGCCAGTATCGCCTTTCAGGCCCACATGCTCGGGTTCCTGCTCGGGGTCGCCGCCGGGGCCTCCCTGCTGGCCGCCCGCGGCCGCCGCCCCTCGCCGCTCGCCGTCCTCGGCGCGACGCTGCTGGTCGGGTTGGTCCAGTCGCTGTGGCTCATCGCGTTCCCGGCCCAGAGCGACGTGTGGGTCCTCTACCGCGGTGCCGGCGTCTCGCTCGTCGCGCTCCTCGCCGTCGTCGTCACCGTCGCCGCGTCCGGGCGCGAGGACATCCCGTACCTCTCGGTCACGCCTAGCCGCTGGCTCCTCAGCGCCGGGTGGCTGCTACTGGTCACCGGCCTGTACGGCCTCCTGTTGCTCCTCTTAACTGTTGTCGGCGACGCGTCGGCCATCTCTTTCGCCGCCATAACCGTCGCTATCCTCCCGTTGGTGGTTCCGGGTATCTACCCGCTCGCCGACCGCCGCTGGGCGACCACGTCGCTCTCGACCCGCGGCACCGCTATCGGTGCCGTGCTGGTCGGGGCGTTGCTCGTCGCGTCCCCTGCGCTGTTGTACGGACCGATCACTGTCGACGACGCGTCGGTCACGGACACCGGCGAGGTCACCGTCGAGGACTACACCCTCACCTACGGCGAGAACCTCTCCAGCGGCCAGCAGTTCGCGCTGCTCGGCGACATCGAGACGAACCAGACCGTCGCCGGCGTCGCTGTCGTCAGCGAGCAACGGAGTATGTGGACGCTGGGCGCGCGCGAGTCGACACTGTCCTATCAGGGCAACGCGACGGTCACCGTCGGCGGCCTCGGCTGGCGCGAGACGGTCGAAGCCAACCGAACCGGCTGGTCGGTCGCCGGCAACGACTCCGTCTACGCCGTCGACCTCGTCGTCGAGGACGACCGGACCCGCTCGTTCCGCGCCGACCCGCGCCGCGCCGACGGTCGCATCGACGGCCACAACGTCACCGTCGCCGCCACGACTGACGGCTTCGAGGTCCGGCTCTCCCGGAACGACGAGACCGTCGCAACCGCGGCCGTCCCCGAGGTCAACGGCACCGCGTCGCTGGGCCCGCTGACCGCCGTCACCGACCGCTCGGACGGGTCGACGACGCTCGCCGTCGAGAGCGGGGACACACGTCTGGTCGTCGCCGAACGCGAGACGTACAACTGACTCACGCCGGTGCGAAACGGCGGTATCCCGCCGTCACGAGCAGGAACAGGCCGCCGCCCAGCGAGAGCAACTGCGGGAGATGCGCCCCCGACCCGACGGGCGGAACCCGCTCGCGGGTCGTCATCGCGTCGAACCGCCCGTCTCCCGGCGGTTCGTCCGCCGGCGGGAGGGAACTGTTCTCGGACCGGACGACGAGCACCGTCGACCCGTCTCCGAACCCGTCCGGCCCGACGTCGACCCGCGGGTACTCGAACTCTGGTGCACCGTCGCCAACCGCGGTCGTGTACCCGTCGTCGCTCTCTAGCGCCGCTCGGTACAGCGCCTTGGCCCGGTCCGAGAGGTTCTCCTCGTGGTAGACGGCGTAACTGTACCGCTCGGCCTCCGCCTCGCTGTCGACGTTCCAGTTGGGATCCGTATCGTGGACGAGTTCGTTCGGCGGCGACGTCCCAACCGACGCGACTACCAACAGCACTCCCGCGACGGCGAGGGCGACCGTCGCCCACTCACGATCCATAGGTTCGGAGACACACCCGTCGAAAATAACACTTCAGGTTCGACCCGTCACCGCCGGTCGGTGTCGAAGTCGATGTCGAGTTCCTCCAGTCGGTCCGCCCACTCCTCGCGTTTCTCCTGGTGGTCTTCGAGGAACTGCTCCATCAGTTCGGCGGCCTGCTCCTTACAGCCGCCACAGAGCCGCTCGCCGCCGACGCACTCCTCGTAGACCTCCGTGGCGAACTCGTCGTCGTCGCCCGAAAGCAGGTAGGCGTACAACTCGTAGACGGGGCACTCGTCGGCCTCGCCGCCGAGTTCCCGCTGTTCCTCGGCCGTCTCCCGGCCACCGGTCGTCGCCGCCTTGACCTTGTCGTAGCCCTCCGCGGGGTCGTCCAAAAGCGAGATGTGGCTGGCCGGAATCGAGGAGGACATCTTCCCGCCGGTGAGTCCGGTCATAAACCGGTGGTAGATAGACGACGGCGGCAGGAAGCCGTATCCGCCGTGGTCGAGTTCGACCTCGCGGGCCAGCGCCTCGGCCTCGGGCTGGGAGAGGTCGAAAGCGTCGACGTGGGCGTCGTAGACGCGCTTCTCGCCGTCGATGGCCTCGATCAGGGCGTCGAAGGCGCGTCGGTCGCGTTGCGGTCGAGAAACCGCGTCCGAGGCCGTAGCGGCTCTTTCCCGGCCTCTTTCAGCAGCATAATCGCCGAGTCGGCCGTCGTCGCGTTCAGGTCCGTCGCGTCCGGGTCCCGCTCGTTTTCGAGGTAGCGGGCGGCGTCCGCACACCGGACGGTCTCCTCGGGGTGGCGCTCGGCGAGCGTCTCGTAGGCCTCGGCGATGACCGCCCGCTCGGCCGGGTCAACCTCGAAACTCGCGTACGCCGAGGTGACCTTGAAGTACCGCATCCGCGCGGCCAGGTCCCGCGCCAGTCGCATGTGCGGATCTTGGTCCGGGCCGACGGGGATGACTGTCGGCTTCGGTTCCTCTAGTTGCGGGTAGAGGATGTCGGCCATCTGGGTGACGACACTCTGCATGTGGCTGACGTCCGTCTCGCCATCGAAGTCGTAGATGGCTTGCAACTCCGAGAAGTTCGCCTTCGCGCCCAACTCGAAGCCCAAGTCCTGTAGCTCCCGGTTGTCCGACTGGCGGTAGAGCTGGCCTTCCTCAGGGTCGAACCCCAGCGCCAGCAGCGAGAGGATGTAGTCCCGCGCGTGCTCGTCTATCTCGTCCCAGGAGAGCCCGCGGGCGCTGTGGGCCTCGAGGTCGGCTATCAGACCGTAGGCGTCCCCGCCCTGCTGTTGGTGCCAGATTATCTCGTCGAAGACGAGCTTGTGGCCGATGTGGGGGTCGCCCGTCGGCATAAACCCCGACAGCGCCGCAAACGGCTCGTCGTTTCGCATCGCCTCGGCGACGGGCCGGTAGTCCCGATGGCCGAAGATGACGCCGCGGCGCATCAGGTAGTGTGGGTCGGGCACTTCGGCCAGCAGTTCGTCGAAGGACTCGATGCCGAACTGCTCGAATAGCTTCCGGTAGTCGTCGACGGTCGCCGACCCCCACGGGTCGAGGGCGACGTCGTCGACGGTTCCGCCGTCGGTGCGCAGGTCTTCGGTGGGCGATTCCTCGGTCGTGTCGTCGTGGTCGTGTGGTGTCATCAGTAGCAGTCAGGTCGATTCGGAGACGGTCGCGCCGAGAAGCGGAGGGAGCATCGCCGGCCCCGGCGGGCGGATTACGTCCACCCGGCGGCGGCCGCGAGACTGTCCGCTGCCGGTCGACCACGCCAACGACGGTTACTCCCGGTAGCGGACGCCATATCCGGTGTATCCGCGAGGAGGAATAAAACGGTTTCCTAGTCGGGCAACCGAGGTCCCGCCGGACCCACCTCAAACCGGGAGTAGATCCCAGAGCCACCGGAGCCACTCGGCCGCGGTGTCCTCGAACCCCGGAAAGAGGTACGTCATCAGGAGAATGGTCAACCCACCTGCTGGCAGCCCTAGCGCCGCCCCGTAGAGGATAAAGTCCGATCGACTCAGCCCCGCCAGAGTGCTCCTGAACTCGCGCTCCTCGGTGATCTCTTTCTCTTTGACCCCTGGGTCCTGACTCGACCCGGTTTCCTCTTTCTCGGGTGGGTCGTAGGAACTCATACTGGCTCTTGTCGGCACTCATCGCTGCCGTGACAATACGCGTTCCGATCGCTCCGCTACTCCTCCAGCGCCAGCGACGCCAAGAGCGCCTCCAGTTGGATGCGCTCGCTCGCACCCTCGGTGATCCGGTAGTCGGCCTCGCCCACGCGGTCCAGCACCCGCACCGCCGCCGCGTCGTCCAGATCGAACTCCCACACCGAGCGGTGGAGCTGGTCGAGTACGTCCCCGCCGGCGATACCTTCCTCGGTTAGCAGACGGTCTAGCTCGGACTGGGCGGCGGTGAAGTCCCCGTCGATGGCCCGCTGGATCATCTCCCGGATGTCCTCGGGCCGGGCCGTCGACGTTATCTCGAACACCGTCTCCTCGTCGACGACCGCTCCCGAGACGGAGGCGGCCTGCAACCCGTTGATCGCCTTCCGCATGTCCCCGCCGGCGATGTAGACGAGAGCGTCGACGCCGTCGTCGGTCACCTCGATGCCCTCGGCCGACGCGATGCGCCGGACCTGTGACTCGACGGCGTCGTCGCTCAGCGGCGAGAACCGGAACACCGCACACCGCGATTGGATGGGGTCGATGATCTGACTGGAGTAGTTACACGAGAGAATAAAGCGGACGTTGTTCGAGAACTGTTCCATCGTCCGCCGGAGTGCAGATTGGGCGTCTGACGTATTGTGAGTCAGCACACCGTTAGCCAGCATAAAGTTCGGTGTTCCGTCCATACTGATGTTGTATGCTTCCCCACGGTGGCTGTACTCTATACTACTCACTTCGACGGTCTCTACGCGCTGGAGTCCGCCGTCGGCGACGACTGATGCCTCGAACTCGTCTCTGTCGTAGTGTTCGTGGTGTGGGAGTTCGCTGTCCCCGACGACGATGAACCGATAGTCGTCACCGTAGGTCTCTAGGAACTCGTTCACTTTCTCCGTCTGTCCCCACAACTTGGCGGATCCTTTGACTTCGATAACGGTATCGTCGACGAGGAAGTCGGGGTGGAACACCGAATCCGACAACTCGAACTCGGGTTCGTACTCGTATTCGATCCCAGCCTCTTGTAACGTCTTCCCGACCTCGTACTCCCAATCCGAACGGACGAGATGGCCCAGTTCGTCACTGTGCCTGATATTCCCTCCTGTCGGTTCGTGACCCTGCAGTGCCTCGGAAACCTTCTGTGCCACCTCCGGATCGCGCATCGGGTTGTTGTCGCCTGTTATATCACAGACTGGATAATCACAGCGTTCGGTAGCCTTCTGTATCACTCTCTCTTTTTCGTCCTCGTCTATACTCTCCCACCACTCCGCGCTGGCCTGCCCGATCTGTTCTTTGACCGCTTCGGGATCAGCATCGACGACCCACTCGTCCCACGTGGTGCCAGACCGCTGGTCGCTTATTTTCTCACGGAACTCGTCGATAGTCTCCTCGTCCATCTCCCACACCGAGACACCGTGGAAGTCGCCGCCGTAGTTCGGATTATCTTCCCCTTCGAGCCGTCCATCGGCGAGTTTCGCCACGATCTTCTCCCGGCGTTCGTCCGACCATTCGGTTCCGTGCATCGGATTCCCTTCCCCCTGCATATCGCGGCTATGCCCGTCGTTCTTGCATTCGAGGGAGCAGAACCGTCCCGCCGTCCAGTCCTCGCAGATTTCACACTGTGAGACGCCGATGTCGTCTTTGAAGTCCGCTATCTCGTCTCCCGGTGACAACTCTCGTAGTTCTTTTTCCACGAGTGTTCCGTCTTCCCCGACGACGAAGAACGGGTGCGAGAGACTCGCGAGAACGGACCGCCCGTCCGCCAGTTCGAGTTCGAAGAAGTCGGCGACACCCGATTCAACTAGATGCCCCTTGTCCGATTGGATCTCGTTGGTCTCGAAGTCCACGGATGGGATCGGTTCCCCGTCTTCGTCGACTTCTTCTATCGGCTTCACCTCTGGTGAGGACGGATACCCGGTGACGACTTCGGTTCCCGGAGGCACGCACAACGCGTCTGCCTCATCAAGGAATATAATCCGGTACTCGTAGCCGCCGAAGGAAGTGCGGGCGAAGCTCTTGACACGGTCCCGGACCACGTCGATACCGCGCTGGTCCGAGGCGTTGAGTTCGAGGAAGTTCTCCTCCCAGTCGTCGCCGTACAGCTCCTTGGCGATGGCCATGGCCGAGGTCGTGTTGTGCATCACGGTCGGCACCGTCCCGCCGACGTAGTTGTGGTATCGTGGGACGGTCAGGTCGTACACCGCTCTCTCTCCGCTGACCCGTTCGACCGTCTCGACCTCGTCGACGTAGAGGTCGGCCTCCGCGAGCGTATCGAGGACAGTGAGAAGTTCGACGGTCCGCGTCGAGAGTATCTCCGTGGCCGCCGATTCAACCTGTCGTGCGACGGTCTGGAACCGGGGTAACGACCGCAGCGACCAGTCGTCGTTCGTCAGGAGGTTGCCGATGTCCGTGCCCCGGAGTTCCGTCCCATCGGCGAGGGTAGTGTACTCGACGCCGAGCGAGTCGACCGCATCGGCGAGGGTACGCTGGACCGCGTCGAGGTCGACGTTCGGCCCCCCATCGAGTTCGCCGAGCAACTCGACAGTTCGTCCGGCGCGTGGCGACCGGTCACCGGCCCCGTACTCGCCGAGGCGGTACGCGCTGACGCCCGTCCGTTCGGCGACGGTTTCCTGTGTTGGTGATTCGGTGAGTACAGCGCGTGATCGGTCCCACTGTACCGGGATCCCTGCCGCTGCCCGAAGCTGTGGCCGGAGAGAATCGATGGTCTCACGGACCTCCTGTGCGGCCTCCAGCCGTGCGGAGGCGCTGTCGACGACGGCTCCGAGAGCCGTTTGGTACCGCTCACGCCCCGGCGTTTCGGGGTTCAACGTATCGGGGACGAGCGCCGACTTCTGCAGGTTCGTGCGCGCACACAGTTCGTCGACGGTCGCCTGCACCGGCATCGTGTCGTGGTTCGGGTTGCCGTCGGTGTCGGCGTGGGACGACAGCCGTTCGGCTTTGTGATCGATAGTGAACCCGACCTCGTCCTCGAACGTGGCGAGATGCGCGGCACCCGACACCTTCAGCGTGTGGTACTCCCGCTCGATACCGCTCCCGTTCGTTGCGCACTTCCGTTCGGCCGCTCGCCGACTCGGGATTCCGAACCCGGCAAGGAGGTACGACAGCAGCGTGATCAGGTCGCCGTCTTTCTGTGACAGTTCGAGTATCCCGCTGTCGGAGACGTACGCCTCCGCGTCGAACATCGCCCGGAGGAACGCGGCCCGGGTCCGGTCGTCCGCCCGGAGCAACCGACCGGCGATAGCGTCCCCGTCGTCGAACACGTCGAAACACGATTCGAGGAACGTCGTCAGCGTTCGCGTGTTGACGGCCACGTACGGGACATCCTTCTGGCACCCGCGCTTGGGCTCCAGCCCGAACAGCTCCCGGGAGTATTGCTCGAACCGGTCCAGCAGGTCGTCGTCGGTGTTGTAGAACTTGATCCGACCGTTCTCGATCCGCGCTTCGCTCAGTGCCAGTCCGAGGAACGCCCCCAGTTCCGGCGTCGTTTCCCAGACCGGCGTGATCGGTGACGAACGCCGGTTGTTCGTCGGTGCGACGCGCTGTATCGACTCGACGTGCTTGCGGAGTTCCGCTCGCGACGCGTCGAGTTCCCGGATGGTAGCCAGCGAACAGACCGTACTCGGCTCCGCAAGTGTCTCCTCGTCTACGTCGCGCTCTACCCGTTTCGCGTACTTCTCTGTCGTCGACACGTCCGCTGCGACCTCGGCTGCCGTCGCCCCTCGCCTGAGGCCTTCGACGATCTGTTTCTTTTGGCCGACGAACTGCGCTTCCGGTGGGATGTCGTACTCCCGGGAAAAGGATTCGCTCACGGTGACCAGCGTCCGCTCGCCGTCGAGAGCTTCGATCCAGTCTATCTTCCGGTCGGTAGCCGGCAGCGGCGCTTCGAGCGGACGGACGATGCGGTCGCCGGCGTCGAGTTCGAAGGCCTGCCGCCAGGACAGTCCGTCCTCGCTCAGGACGAGCATCCGGTGTTCGGGCGTCGTCGTCACGGTCGATCCGTCGCGGGTCGTTATCTCGTAGCCGATGTCGGTGTCGTCGCTGTAGCAGTGTGACGGTGTGACGTACTCGAACTCCCCCTCGTCGGTCAGCGACAGCACCTCCAGATCCGACGCCGCGGGCTCGAATCCGTCGCCGTCGCCGACGACGTCCTCGATGCGGTGCAGACCGTCGTTCGTCACGACCGGCGTCTCCCCGGTCACGCACTTGCCGGTCCCTGCCGGACCCGAGAACAGCATATGGCTCAGGTCGTTGCGGTCGACATAACTTTGCAACCGCTCCATGATGTCCTCGTGCCCGGCCACGTCCGACAGTTGCTGGGGCCGGTACTTCTCGATCCAGACTTCCTCGCGGCCCGCAAGGGACTCGTCGTCGGCCTCGCTCATGGCCGGAGTCACGCCCGCGCCGTGCATAAACCCCGCGAGTCCGCGGGCCGACACCCTCTTTTCGGTCCGCGCGTACGGTCGGGTATGCGCGTGACCGTCGACGTGGTCGGCGAGGACACCCGCGAGGTCGAGGTGGGCGCCGACGCCACCTACGCCGACCTGCTGGACCCCCTGCCGTACAGCTATCAGGAGGTGTCGGTGATGGTCGACGGCCGGCCGGTCCCCGAGGACGGCCCGGTCGAGACCGACAGCGTACAGGTCGTCCGGTTGGTCAAGGGCGGGTGAGCGGCAAGACAGCCGCGGAACTGAGGCGGGTGAGCGGCACGACAGCCCCGGAACTGGGGCGGGTGAGCGGCACGACAGCCCCGGAACTGGGGCGGCTGAAACCGCCGAGGACTCTTTGTGCTCCCACTCGAACGGAGAGACGATGAGCCAGAGCGTCCCCGCGGGCACCTACCCGAACGTCGCACCGGCGCCGACCCGTTCAGCTTCGAGACGGCGGCGGCAGACGCCGACACCGACTTCCTGCTCGTACTCCTCCAGCGGGACTACTACTGCACGAACTGCCGCAAGCAGGTCCGGGCGGTCGCCGACCGCTACGACGCCTTCCGCGAGCGAGCGACCGAAGTCGTCTCCATCGTCCCCGACTCGCCCGAACAGGTCGCGACGTGGCAGGCCCAGTACGACCTCCCGTTCCCGCTTCTGGCCGACCCGGAGGCCACCGTCGGCGACACCTACGATCAACCTGTGCGCTTCGGGTTTCTCGGCAAGTGGAGTGACTTCCTCGGACGAATGCCCGAGGCAGTGTTGATCGACGCCCGCGGGGACCCCGAAATCGTCTGGAGTCATCGCGGGTCCTCGACGTACGACCGCCCCGAGATAGAGGACTTCCTCGACCGCATCGACGAGTTCCGATGACCGTCAGACCCGCCGAGCCAAGCGACAGTGAGGTGATCGAGTCCATCCTCGACGCCGCGATGCTCGAAACTGATCCCGACCGGACCGCGGCGGCCGTGACCGACGGCCGGGCGTTCGTCGCCGAGAGCGAGGGGCGGATACTCGGGGCCGTGGTCTGCGTCCCGCGCGAGGTCGGGGTCCACGTCGACGCTATCGCCGTCCGGCCGGGCCGCCGCGGGCAGGGCATCGGCTCGGCGCTGCTGTCGGCGCTCACCGACCGTTTCGAGCGCGTGACGGCGGCCTTCGATCCGGGTGTGCGGCCGTTCTACGAGCAACAGGGGTGGGCGGTCGAGGCCGGCCCGGAGGAAGGCGACCGGCTGCGGGCGGTCTACTCGACGAGCGGTTCGACCAGTTCCCGGCCGGCCGCGAGCAACTCCGAGACGCGCTCCTCGTCCGGGCCCTCGGCGTAGACTCGGAGCTTCGGTTCGGTGCCGCTGGGCCGGACCAGCAGCCACGAGTCGTCGACCAGCGTCAGTTTGAACCCGTCGACGTCGTTGACTCTGTCGACCTCTGTTCCCGCGAGCGAGTCGGGGATATCGCCGGATAGCGCATCGAGGACGCCCGCTTTCTGTTCGTCCGGGCAAGCGACGCTGATCCGGTCTTGGACGATGCGGCCGTGACGGTCGCGGATGTCGGCGATGCGGTCGTCGACGGACTGCTCGACCTCGGCGGCGGCCGCGAGCAGGCCGACCAGCACGCCGTCTTTGTTCCGGAGGTGGCTGGTGAGGCCGTAGCCGCCGGACTCCTCGCCGCCCATCAGGGCGTCGTGGTCGGCCATCGCCTGTGCGACCCACTTGAACCCGACGGCGGTCTCGACGATTTCGGCGCCGTGGTCCTCGGCGACGCGGTCGACGACGCTAGAGGTCGAGACGGTGCGGACCGCGGGGGCGGCGTCCTCCCCGGCGACGTGGTCGAACAGCACCGCGTACTGGAGGCTCGGGTCGAGAAAGCCCCCCTCCGGCGTGACCACGGCGACCCGGTCGGCGTCGCCGTCGTTGGCGATACCGATGTCGGCCTCGCCGTCGGCGACCGTCTCGATCAGCGCTTCGAGGCGCTCGGCCTCGGGTTCGGGCGGCGTGCCGCCGAACTCGGGGTCCAGTTCACAGCGCAGTCGCACCACGTCCGCGCCGGCCCGTTCCAGCAGGTCGTCGGTGACGCCCCGACCGCTGCCGTGCATCGCGTCGTAGGCCACTGTCAGCCCCCGAGAGGTCGGTGTCGACGAACGAGAGCGCGTGGTCGAGATACGGCTCGACGAGGTCCGTCTCGGTGATCGACCCCTGCTCGTCCTCGGGGACGGGGTCGGGTTCTGCCAGCAGGTCCTCGAGGCGGTCGGTGACCGCGGGGAGGCCGGGCGCGCCGCCCTCGGGGATGAACTTCACGCCGTTGTAGTTCGGCGGGTTGTGCGAGGCGGTGACCATCAGCGCGCCGGCGGCATCGCGGTCCCGGACGGTCCAGCCGACGACCGGCGTCGGGCAGTCCGTCTCGTTCAACAGCACGTCCCGTCCGTTCGCGGCGACCGTCCGGGCCAGCGCCTCGGCGAACCCGCGGGAACTCTCCCGGGCGTCGTAGCCGACGACGACGGGTCCCTCGGCGCTCTCCTCGTCGAGGTAGGTTGCGACCGCCTGTCCCACCATCCGCACGCGCGGTTCGGTGAATACGTCGAGCGTCGCTCGCCACCCGTCGGTCCCGAACGTGATCGCGTCAGCGTCGTACTCCATACGTCCGGGTCCTCCCCCCGCGAGCAAAAAGATGCCGTCACGTCCCACTGTCCGGGACCGGTCCGGTCGCTCAGTCGTCGGCGGCCTCGGCGAGGCGGGCCTCACGCTGTTCGTCCTCGGTCAGGCGGCGCATCGACTCCTCTATCTGGCTGATCTCTGCGACCTGATCGCTGTTTGCGTTGGCGATGGACTGTATCTCTTCGGCGGTGTCCTCGGCCATCGTGGCTATCTCGTCCATCATCGACGCGACCTCCTCGGCGCTCGCGGCCTGGTCGTCGGTCGCGCTTGCGACCTCCTCGATGCCCGTGGTCGCGTCCTCGACCCGTTCGGTGATGTCTTCGAGGGCGTCCATCGTCGCCGCGACTTCGGTGACGCCGGTCTCTATCTCGTCGGTCGCCTGTTCGAGGCTCTCGACGGTCGTCTCGGTGTCGTCTTGGACGCCGTCGAGCATCTTCTCGATGGTTTCTGCGTGTTCTTGGGCCTCTGTGGCGAGGTTCTTGACCTCGTTGGCGACGACGGCGAAGCCGTTGCCCGACTCGCCGGCGCGGGCGGCCTCGATGTTGGCGTTGAGCGCGAGGATGTTCGTCTGGTCTGCGATCTCGTTGATCAACTCGACGATTTCGTCGATCTCGTCGACCCGCTGTTGGAGGCTGGTCACGTCCTCGGCGACTTCGGTGGCCGCCTCGTCGATGTTCTCCATCGCATCCATCGCGTTCTCGGCCGAGCCCTTCCCGTCTTCCGCGGCCTCGACGGCCTCCTTGCTCGTCTCCGCGACCTGATCGGAGGTCGAGGCGATCTCCTCGACGGTCGCCGACAGCGTCGACACCTCGCTGTTTGCTTCCTCGATCTTCCCGGTCATGTCCCGGGTCCCGTCGCTGATGCCCTCGGAACTCTCGGCGACCTGCTCCGAACGGGAGCGCAACTCCCGGATCGAGGTGTCCAGTTCCTGTGCCACCGACTCCCGGCGGTCGACGTCGGACTGGATGGAGTCGATCATCTCGTTGACGCTGACGGCTATCTCGTAGAAGTCCCCCTCCAGGTCGCCGGCGTCGATCCGGACGTCCAAGTTCCCCTCGGTGACGGCCTCGACCGTGGTGTAGATGCGCCGACGGCTGACGATCTGTTCGGTTATCTCCCGGAGGTCACGCTCCGGTCGCTCGCCCGGCCACGGGCGGACGAGGTTCGAGACGCCGGCGTCCAGCGCTCGTTCGACGACGTCCTCGTTGCCCGTCTCGGAGATGAGGACGAACGGGACGTTCTCCCGCCGGCGCGTCACCTGCTCGTAGAAGTCGATGCCGCTGACCCACTCGATCCCCTGGTCGTCACGGACTTCGACGAACGAGACGACGCAGACGACGTTCTCCCGGTCGAGGACCGTCTCGGCCTCCGGGACGGAGGTCACTGTCTCCACCGGGACGTCGCCGGTCGCCGGTTCGATGGTCTCGACGACGCCGTCGCGGTTGTCCGGCCGACAGACGACCAGGACCCGCCCTGTGCTAGCGCTCATTGCCCGGTGTTACACAGCCCGGAACATAAATCGTACCCGCCGTTATCAGAAGTTGTTTTCGGGGGCGGCGTGACAGTCCGGTGGCTCGACCCTTCCCGCTACCGGATTCGATACTGGCACGACAACGTTTATATCCGGGATCACACAATCGTCGCAGTATTAGAACGTATGAGAGTCGATCAAATCTCCACGAACGACGCGTTGGTGCGCAGCCTCCGTGACCTGCTTGCGGAGGCCGAGAGCGAGGTGCTCATCGCCACCCAGCCAAAGATGCTCGAGCGCATCGAGGACTCTCTAAAGCAGTGTTACGAGAGCGGGACGTTCATCGCGCTCTGTGTCTACGCGGACGCGGAGACGGCCGCGACCTACGACTACGACGACACCGCGACGCTGGTCCGCGCGTGGGACCAGGAACTGGACACGATGCTCAGCGTCGACCACCAGCGCGGCGTCGTCGGCCAACTCCTCGAGGCGGACGAGGAGGAGGACGTCGTCGGACTGGAGTACGACACCGAACGCCTCTACGGGATGGCGTTCCTCCAGTTTATGTCCCAGCACTGGGACGAGGGCGAGGAGGTGTACGTTATGGACCCGCCGACGCTGCCCTACGAGTGCGTCAACCTCCGGGACGCGGCGCTGAACACGACGCTACACCTCCGGGAGGACAACACCGTCGGCTTCGACGCCGAGGTGCGGTCGGCCCCCGCCGAGGAGGACGAGGAGTGGGAGCGACTCACCGGCCAGCTATCGACGGTCAGACAGAGCTTCGTCGAACCGAGCACCAACTCCTTCTTCGGCGAGATAGGGCTGGTCGGGTACGTAGAGGACGAGGGCCGTGTCACGATGGGCGGCCACGGCGCCTACTTCGAGGACTACGAGGCCCGCAACATCGTCCTCGAACCGATGTCCTGATCAGTCGATCAGCCGCTCTTTTCCGGCGCGTGAGAGCTGTTTGATCTCGTACTCCCGGGACATCGCCGCGCTCTTCTCGGCAAACGATTCGACGTGGACGAGTTCGACCGGCGTCCGCCCGCGGGTGTACTTTGCGCCCTCGCCGGCGTCGTGTTCCGCGACCCGTCGCTGTGGGTCGGTCGTGTA
The DNA here is from genome assembly GCF_009741825.1 of Halapricum sp. CBA1109. Taxonomy (GTDB): domain Archaea; phylum Halobacteriota; class Halobacteria; order Halobacteriales; family Haloarculaceae; genus Halapricum. The sequence goes on along the minus strand of NZ_WPCA01000025.1, from coordinate 1,023 downwards.
CCCCGTGTACAGAGTGTCGTCGGCACAGCGGAGGAGATAGACGAAGTGGTCGTCCCCCTCGGTCATCGGGCTACGCCTCTCGCGCCCGTTCGCGGGCCACTTCGGCGATACCGGCGTTCGCCGAACAGCCCGGACAGGCGTGTACTCTTCCCTTCTCGTCGCCGAAGACGCGCGCGAACTGATCGGAGACGTGCGCGCCACAGTGGTCGCATTTTGGCATTCGATACCACCGGTGACAACCGGTAACGCCCATTGGCCACGTAGTACAAATACCCTTGCGCCAACATAATGGGGTATTGATTACCCCCCGTCCGTCGACGCGCGTGCATCGTCGAGCCGTCGTGCGATCAGCCCGGCCTGTGCTCCCGCGGTGAATCCGGCATCGACGTTGACGACCGACAGCGCCGTACAGGCTGGACCATCCCGGCGAACGCCGCCTCGCCGTCGCCGCCGTGGCCGTACCCGCTGGAGACCGGGAGGCCGATGACGGGTACGTCGACCAGTCCCGCGACGACCGTCGGGAGCGCACCCTCCCGCCCGGCGGCGACGACCAAGACGTCCTGTTCGCGCAGCGTCGGCAACTGATCGAGGACTCTGACCAGCGACGCCACGCCCACGTCCTCGATCCGTTCGACCGTCGCGCCCATCGCTTCGAGGATCACCGTGGCCTCGCCCGCAGCCGCGGCGTCGGCGGTGCCGCCCGTCACCACGCCGACGGTGGCGTCCAACTCCGGCGGGTCGAACGACGGGACCGTCGCGACCAGTGTCCGCGCCCGTTCGTCGTCCTCGACGGTCGCTTCCGGGGCTGTCTCCGCCAGTCGGTCGTGGACGGTCCGTCGCTGTTCGTCGTCGAGGCGCGTCGCTATCACGCGGCCGGTCGTCTCGAGGCGGTGGCCGCAAGCGACGCGACTTCCGCGGGCGTCTTGCCGGCCGCGAGGACGGCCTCGGGGACGCCGCTGCGGTCCGCCCGCGCCGCGTCGAACCGCCCGGCCTCGCCGGTGGCGTACCCGCGCAACTCGGATT
>NZ_WPCA01000108.1 GCF_009741825.1 Halapricum sp. CBA1109 | reverse complement strand
CCGGTGCGACGCCCGAGTTCGTCCTGCGGAGTGACACGACGCAGGGGCTCGGGAGGCGAACAGCGTGGCGCCTCCCGGTGGGCGGTCGATCCCGAAATGACCGACAATAAACACTATGACGCCGTCGCGGGGGCGAACGCAGGGGCTATACGGTGGCGTCGGTTACGGTTGGGCAATGAGTAAGCCGAGCCCCGAGGTCTACGAGCAGGGCAAGGGGATGGACGCCCACAACAGCGTGATGCGGGAGATACGTGGGCGCAACGACGAGAGCCACGACCCGACCGAACCGACGCGGGTCTGGATCGACGAGGACAACACCCCCGACGGGGTGTACCAGAGCCTCACCATCATCCTCAACACCGGCGGCTGCCGGTGGGCCCGCGCCGGCGGGTGTACGATGTGTGGCTACGTCGCCGAGTCCGTCGAGGGCGGCACCGTCGCCCACGAGGACCTGATGACCCAGATACAGGCCTGTCTGGACCACGAGGAAGAGAACGCGGACGACGAGTCGGGGCTCATCAAGATATACACCTCCGGAAGCTTCCTCGACGAGCGAGAGGTGCCCGCCGAGACCCGACGGGCCATCGCCGACACGTTCGCCGACCGCGACCGCATCGTCGTCGAGAGCCTGCCCGACTTCGTCGACCGCGAGAAGGTCACCGACTTCACCGACCGCGGTATCGCGACGGACGTGGCCGTCGGGCTGGAGACGGCGACCGACCGCGTCCGCCACGACTGCGTGAACAAGTACTTCGACTTCGCCGACTTCGAGGACGCCTGCGCGGCGGTCCGAGAAGTCGACGCCGACGAGTCCACCGCCGACGCCGGCGTCAAGGCCTACCTCCTGATGAAACCGCCGTTCCTGAGCGAGCGCGAGGCAATCGAGGACATGAAGCGGTCGGTCCGGAAGTGCGCGGCCGTCGAGGGCTGTCACACCGTCTCGATGAACCCCACGAACGTCCAGCAGTTCACGATGGTCGAGCAACTGTACTTCCGGGACGGCTACCGGCCGCCGTGGCTCTGGAGCGTCGCCGAGGTGCTCGAATCGACCGCCGACGAGGACGTTATCGTCGTCTCGGACCCCGTCGGCCACGGCAGCGACCGCGGCGCTCACAACTGCGGGGAGTGTGACGACCGCGTCCAGAAGGCCATCAAGGACTTCGACCTCCGGCAGGACCCCAGTGTCTTCCAGCAGGTCGACTGCCAGTGTGAACACACGTGGGACGTCGTCCGCGAACGCGAACGCGGCTACAACCTGCCGCTGGCCCGCTGAGTTTGCGGCGTCCGAGAAACTTATAACAACTCACACGTACAGCCACGTGGCGGGTACTCCCTACCTGCCATGGTACATCGGCCCTCACGGGCCTTTCTGGGTCCTTCTCGAAAACTCGAAGCGGCGGCTACCGCTGGAGCGACTCGAAGATATCGCTCAGACGGCCGGCGTCGCCGGTGACGACTCTGTCGGAGCCGAACAGCCGGACCGCCAGTCCGACCATCGCGGCCGCGAACACCAGTTGGTAGACGGTGCCGCCGACGATGACGAGCGGATCACCGACGAGCAGTGCCTTCGGCGCGAGCGACGGGTAGGTGAACGGGTTGGCGTAGACGATGGCCTGCAACGGCAGCGACAGCGCGCCGATGTCGGTGAAGACGGTCACCGCCGCGGGCGCGCCGGCGACGAACGCGATGGGGAGGACCAACACCTGCGCCCCCTGCTGGTCGCCGGCGAAGATACCGAGACACAGCGCCATCGCCAGCGCCGCGACGACAGCGAGGAACACCGACACGCCGATGAGCGCGTACTCCGCCGGGCCGAGCGAGAACTGCGCCGGGAGGCCACCACCCCCGTCACCGAACGACAGCGACGACTGGTAGTAGAACATCGATCCGGCGAGCAGTCCGGCCGCGAACAGGCCGATGACCGCGCTTCCGGCGAGCTTCGCGGCGACGATGGTGCGGCGCGCGACGGGCATCGTCAGCAGCGTCTCCATCGTCTTGTTCTCGTTTTCGATCCCCATCGAGTTCATCACCATCTGGCCCGAGAAGACGATGACGACGACGATGACGACGGGGACGAAAAACAGCTGTCCGAACAGGTCGCTGTTGATCGACGAGGGCGAGGCGTCGACGCGCTCCCCCCGGACGATGGACGTCTCGGTGGCCGTGATCGGCGATAGCTGTCCGGGCGGCGCACCCGTCGCGTTCGCGGCGATGACCTGACTGGCCTCGCCCAGTGGGGCCGTCCCCGCCCCAGCGCTGCTGATACCCGCGATACCGAGGTTGTCGACGACGGTGTAGGTCTCGACCCGTCCCGGCGCGGCCCCGTCTTCGATGCGCTCGGTGAAGTTACGCGGGACGACGATGACCGTCTTCCCGCCCGAGCCACGCGTCTCCTCGATGGCCGTCTCGGCGCTGACGTTCGCGCCGCGGTAGGTGACGTTCGCGCGCCGGTCGTAGGTCTCCTCCAGCAGGTCGGCGTACCGACCGCTGTCGTTCATCACGAGCCCGACGGCCGGCTCCTCGTTCGCGCCGTCCTCGACGCCGCTGAACCCCTGTCCCATCGCCAGGAACACGATGGGGACGACGAGTATCGGGACGATGTACCGCGGCCGCAGGAGCTCTCTGGCCTCCTTGCGGACCAGCCTGAGGAAGTCGCTCACGCCGTCACCTCTAGGAAGGCGTCCTCGAGGTTCTGTGTCCCGGTCTGGGCGACCAACTCCGCGGGCGTCCCCGCCGCGACGACCCGGCCGCGGTCGACCAGTCCCACCCGGTCACAGAGGTATTCGACCTCCAGCATGTCGTGTGAGGAGAGGATGACGCTCCGCTCCTCGCCGGGGTAGGACTGGATCACCTCCCGTATCTCGCGGGCGTTGCGGACGTCCAGTCCCGAGGTCGGTTCGTCGAGGATGGCGAGTCGCGGTTCGGTCATCAGCGCGCTGGCGAGCAGGAGCCGTCGGGTCATCCCCTTGCTGTAGTCGCCGGTCTTGTCGGTGATACGCTCGTCCAGATCGGCGAGTTCGACGCCGCGTTCGACCATCGGGTCGGGGTCCTCGGCGTAGAAGCCGGCGACGAACGAGAGGAACCCCCGCCCGGTGAGGTTCTCGTAGGCCCCCGCCTCCTCGGGCAGGTACCTGATCGCCTCCCGGACGGCGTTGGGGTCGGTCTGTGTGTCGGCGCCGAAGACGACGGCCTCGCCGTCGTCGGGGGTCAGAAGCGTCGCGAGGATGCGCAGCGTCGTCGACTTGCCCGCGCCGTTGGGGCCGACGAGGCCGAATATCTCCCCGCGCTCGACGGTGAAACTGAGGTCCGTCAGCGCCTCGACGTTCCCGTATCTCTTCGACAACCCGCGGACCGTGACGGCGGCGTCTGGCATCTGTGATCGAGCCTACTCCGGGTACCGATATAAAAAATGACGGCGTGTTTCAGGGGCGGAAACTCTGCCTCCGAGTCACAGCGTCCCGTCGCGGTCGTGGTTCGTTTGCACTCGCTCGACCTCGGCGGCGTAGCGCTCACGAGTCTCCTCGTCCGCCACGGTCCCGAGGTTCGAGCGGTCGACCTCGATGGAGACCCGTGTCTCCCTGCTCGCGCCGGTGAAACTCGGCAGGGCGCGCTCCTTGCGGAAGGAGCGACTGCGTCGGGCGTCGCGTAGGTGAGGATGATGAGGTTCTGCTCGTCGTCGGAGTAGGTACGTTCGACGAGCCAGACCCGGACCTCGGTGGGTTCCATACCGGGACGTAGACGGCCGCGACAGTTCAGTGTGCTGGCGAGTCAGACCTCGAACCCGTCGAGGATGCCCGCGCCGTCGGTCGCGCCGACGTCAGCGAGGGTCGCGCGCTCGGGGTGGGGCATCAGGACGGCGACGTGGTCGCCGGCCTCGCCGGTGACGCCCGCGACGTTGCCCTTCGAGCCGTTGGGGTTTGCCGCGTCGGTGACCGTGCCGTCGGCCGCACAGTACCGGAAGAGGATCCGGTCGTCGGCCTCCAGTTCATCGAGTTTCCCGTCTTCTATCTCGAAGCGTCCCTCGCCGTGGGCGATGGGGAGGTCGATCACGTCGCCCTCGTCGTAGGCGGCCGTCCACGGCGTGTCGGCGTTCTCCACGCGGAGGTGGACGTGCTCACACTGGAAGCGGGCGCTCTCGTTGGTCGTGAACGCGCCGGGGGTCAGTGCCGACTCACAGCCGATCTGTGCACCGTTACAGATTCCGAGGACGGGCGTACCCGAATCGGCGGCCTCGCGGACCTCGGCCATAATCGGCGAGCGTGCGGCCATCGCGCCGGCCCGGAGGTAATCGCCGTAGGAGAAGCCGCCGGGGACGACGATGCCGTCGACGGACTCGGGGAGGCCGTCCTCGTGCCAGACGCGTTCGGCCTCGATACCCAGCGACGCGAGCGCTTGCACGGCGTCGCGGTCGCAGTTGCTCCCGCCGAACTGCAGTACTGCGATCATTATGCCTCGGCGACCGCGACCTCGTAGTCGTGGATGGTCGGGTTCGCGAGCAGGCGTTCGGCCATCTCCTCGACCCGGTCGGCGGCGGCCTCGGCGGAGTCGGCTTCGAGGTCTATCTCGAAGACGTCGGCCGAGCGCAGCGACTCCAACTCAAAGCCCAGTCGTTCGAGCGCACGCTGGGTGGTCTGGGCCTCGGGGTCGAGGACGCCGGACTTGAGGCGTACGGTGACCGTCGCGGTGTAGGCTGTCATTACTGGAGTCGCCGTGACGCCGGGAGAAAACGCTTGCTATCTCTCTGGGACCGGGAGCCACCCGTCCGGTTGGTCGGGGAGGCCACGGACCTTGATCTCGGGGCCGTCGTCGCCGTTCCGGACGTCGATGCGGGCGTCGAAGGCTTGGGTGACCGTTCCCAGCGCCTCGTCGTCGGTCGCTTCGGGGTCTATCGCCGCGACGCCGAGGCCGTCGGCCGTCCGGATTCGGCTGGTGATCGTGTGGAGGAACCGATACACCGCCCGGAAGTCGTCGGCGTAGACCAGAAGCGTCGAGACCGAGTAGAGGCCGACGCGCACCAGCGGCCGGTTGCGCCCGCTGAGGGACTCGTACAGCGACGAGAACTCGATGCCGATGCCCGTGAGGTCCGATGGGCTCCCGACCTGTCGGATCGTCCCGTCGGTCTCGCTCCCCTGCTGTGAGCAGTCGATCACGCACATCCGGCCGGTGTCGAACGCGGACCCGGTCTCCTCGTAGGCCCTGACCGCCTCGTGGCCCGAGAGGTCCGCCGAGACCAGCAGGACGCCCTCGTCGTCGCCGCCGTCGGCGAGCATCTCCAGCAGGAGCCGTCGGGCGCCGCTCAGCGACGGGCCGGCGACGAGCACGTTCGTCCCGGGGTCGATGGGGGACAGCGGGAGCCGTTCGAACTCGTATCTGTTTGCCACCTGCTGGGTCATCGATCCGCCTCCGCCGGTCGCTCGGCCAGTCGCCGCCGCAGCTCTAGCTGTTCCATCAGTTCCTCCGCGAACAACTGCAACGTCTCCACGTCGGCCTCACTGTAGCCCCGTGGCTCGTCGTGGATGAGACACAGCGCACCGATGGGGAGGCCGGCCGGCGTCTTCAGCGGGACGCCGGCGTAGGATCGAATCTTCAGGTCTTCGAGGACCTCGGCCCCGGCGAAACGGGCGTCGGACTGGACGTCTCGACGACCATGTAGTCGTCTTCGAGGATGGTGTGGGTACAGATGGAGTTCTCGCGGTCGAGGGTCTCCCAGTCGACGCCGTGACAGGCCAGAAACCGCTCCTCGTGGGCGTCGACGATGCCGGCGAAGACGGCCCGGACGCGAAGCTCTCGGCAACGAGGTCGGTGATCCGCTCGATGGTGTCGTTCGCCTCCATCCCCTCGACGTCGTACTGTTCGATGGCCGCCAGCCGTTCGTCCTCGTTCTCGGGGATGGGATAGGCGAGTTGGCCGTGCTGGCCGACTACGTTGCCGACAAGCCGCGAGAGCGCCACCGCCGAGTCCGGCATCTCCTTGGGCAGGTACTCCACGACGACCGTCTCGAAGGCCGCCGTCCGAATCTCCTCGGGCGTCGCGTCGGTGTAGAGGATACACGGCACGTCGGGGTCAGTGTCTCTGACCCACTCGACGAGGCCGAGGCCGTTCTCCTCGGGGAAGTCGTACTCGGTCACGAGGCAGTCGATATCGCCCGAATCGAGCGCGTCGCGGGCCGCCTCGACGGAGGCGACGGCCGTCACCGCCGCTTCGGGTCCCGGGGTGTCACTCGCGGTCAGCGCGTCCGCGGCGGCCGCCCGGTCGTCCGCGTCGGGATCGACGACGAGGACGCGCGGGGTGCCGAATGCTGTCATAACACGGTGTGGGAGTTCCAGCGGTTTAGCTGTGGTGGGGCGAAACCGAAGGGTTTTGCTCCGCCCGTCGCACATCTCCACACACGATGAGAACCGACGCCGAACGGCGGTGGGTACCGTGACTCGCGAGTTGACCGAACTGACGGTCGTCGGCGAGGACGACACCGGACTGATCGCCTCAGTCACCTCGCTGCTGTTCGAGCGGGGCATCAACATCGAGGACCTCGATCAGGCCGTCCGGGACGGGCTGTTCCGGATGACGATGCACGTCGACACCTCCGAGATGGTCTGTACCGAGGCGAAACTCCGCGAGGACATCGACGACCTCGCTGATGATCTCGGCGTCGAGATCAAGGTCCGGTTCCCCAAAGACCGCGAGACACAGTCAATTGCCGTACTGGTCACCAAGGAGTCACACTGTCTGGAAGCCATCTTCGAGTCGTGGGCCAGTGGCGACCTCGGAGCCGACATCGACGTGGTGATCGGCAACCACCCCGATCTGCAACCGCTCGCCGAGAAGTACGACGTTCCCTTCCACGACATCGGCGACGAGAAGGGGACGCCCGACGAGGGCGAACTGCTTGAGTTGCTGGCGGAGTACGACTCCGATCTGATCGTCCTCGCGCGGTATATGCGCATCCTCAGCCCGGAGGTCGTCTTCCGCTACGAGAGCCAGATCATCAACGTCCACCCGAGCCTGCTCCCGTCGTTCCCGGGGGCGTCGGCGTACATGCAGGCCATCGAGGAGGGTGTCCGAATCGCCGGCGTCACCGCCCACTACGTGACGACGGACCTCGATCAGGGCCCGATCATCACCCAGCGGGCGTTCAACGTCCCCGACGACGCCACCGAGGAGGAACTCAGACAGATCGGCCAACCGCTTGAGGCCGAGGCGCTACTGGAGGCCATCAGCCTCCACCTCGATCAGGCGGTGTCGGTCCACCGCGGCCGGACGAAACTCCGCGAGGACAGCGAGGACGTCCAACTCGGCGCGCCCGAGGTTCTTGCGGAAGAGAACCCCGACCGGCCTATCGACGGGCTCGGCGAGTTCGTCGCCGATGATGAGGATATCGAAGCCGACGATTGAGCGGTTCCGAGCGAAGCGAGGAACCGCGAGAACGCGAGCGGCGAAGCCGCGAGCGCGCTGTGGGGCTGTTTGAGAGCGAAGCGAGGAACCGCGAGAACGCGAGCGGCGAAGCCGCGAGCGCGCTGTGGGGCTGTTTGAGAGCGAAGCGAGGAACCGCACTCACCATTCTAGAGGAAGTTTGAACGACTGACACGTTTTATGTCCGCTCCGACCGACCAGTCCGTGTGAGCAGTGATCAGCGCGTCGTGATCCACGTCACGAGCGACGAGAGCGGCGACTGGCGGATGGCACTCCGGAACCTCGCGAACCTCGTCCGGGACGACTCGGTGTCGACGCCGCCGAGTATGATGCGACTCGTCGTCAACGGGCCGGCCGTCCGGTTCCTCCTCGCGTCGGCCCCCGAGGCCGACCGCGTGGGGACGATGATCGACAACGGCGTCGCGGTCTGTGCCTGTGAGAACTCCTTGGACCGGTTTGGGCACGAGGCCGCGGCCCTCGCCGAGGGCGTCGAGACCATCCCCTCGGGCGTCGCCGAAGTCGTCCGGACCCAACACCGCGGGGCGAACTACCTGAAACTCCCCTAGAGGTCCCGGACGGCGTCGACGGCCGCGTCCACGGCCGGCGCATCGAAGACGCCCTCGCCGACGTAGGCGTTGGTTCCAGCACAGTAGAGGTCGCTGACGGCCTCGATCACGTCGTCGTCGAGGGGGGACGGCGACGCCTCGCACAGGGACTTCCAGTCGGCGACGCCGCGGTTGTCGGCCTCGGACTTGGCCGCGCCGACGGCCTCGACCCACTCGGGTTGGGTCCGCTTGTGGTACTGGCGGACGACCTCCTTCGAGACCTCTTGGCCGTCGTAGGAGAAGCGGTTCTCGTCGAAGGTGCCCACCACGTCGGCGACACGGATCTCGCCGTCGTAGTAGAGACACTCGATCTTCCCGTCCTCGTGGACGAACCCGGTCTCGGCGGCGCGGTCGTTCAGGACGTCGTTGACGGTGAGCGCGACCGATTCGAGGGCGTCGACGTCGGCGGCGCCGGCGATGCGGTCGGCGGCCCCGCGGTCGAGATAGCGGTCCTGTTCCTCGTACTTGGTGGAGAACTCGACGACCGGGTCCGGGAGGTCGACGGGGTCGTCGGGCCACGTCTCGCGGTCGAGGCCGTAGTCGGCAGGGTCGCCGCGCTTGCGGAGCGAGGACCCGACGGGGACGGTGTTGCGGAAGACGATCTCGAGGGGGATCAGGTAGTTCTCGCCCGCCTCGGCGTGGTACGAATCGTAGTCGTAGTCGGCGCCGTCGTTCGGGAGGTCCGGGACCTGCGTCAGCGCGATGGCCATCTCCCGGGGGGCGTGGCCCGCGTCGACGGCCTCGTCCAGAGCGACCGTTTCGCCGTCGACGGTGACGCCCTCGTAGTGGGTGGCGACGCCTTCGGCTTCGAGGCGTTCGAAGTTGAACGCGCCCATCGTACAGAGGGCCGCGCCCTTGTGGGGAATCTCGTCGGGCATCTTCCCCCAGTCGAAGACGGAGTAGTCGTCGGTGAACACGAAGGCGCCGCGGCCGAGGTCGGTGGCCGTCGGGGCCGCGTCGATGCGGAACTCCTTGACGCTCGTCATTGGGCGACCGTTCTCCGCCCGTCGCAAAACCATTTCCGAACGCCCGTCGAACACCCACGTATGTACGAGAACATCCTCTTTCCGTACGACGACAGCGACGGCGCGGCGGCGGTCCTCCACCACGCCGGCGAACTCGCCCACTGGGCCGACGGGACGATCACGCTGCTGTACGTCGCCGACACGACCCAACACAGCGTCACGCGCGTCGAGTCGTCGGTGGTCGACGGGTTGGTCGACCACGGGGCCGACGTTCTCGAACCCGGAGCGGCGACCCTCGACAGCCTCGACGCCGACTACACGACCGACATCGTCCAAGGGACGCCGGCCGAGACCATCGTCGACTACGCTGAGGAGTACGACCAGGACCTGATCGTGATGCCGACACAGGGCCGGCAAGGGCTGTCGCAGGCCCTGCTGGGCAGCGTCACGGAGAAAGTCGTCAGACTGGCCGAGACGCCCGTACTGACCGCTCGAACCGTCGAGGGCGATCGACTCGACTTTCCCTACGAGGATATCCTCCTGCCGACCGACGGGAGCGAC
>NZ_WPCA01000179.1 GCF_009741825.1 Halapricum sp. CBA1109 | reverse complement strand
GTCGAGGTGGTCGGTCAGCGCTTCGCCGGGAGTCGAAAGCGAGAGCGACGCCGTCGAGATGCCCTCGCTCCCGACGCCGGTTGCGGTCCTGACGTGCGGTTCGTACCGGCCCGCGTCCCCGCCCAGAGCCACGTAGTGAACCGGCCGGTCGGCACAGCAGTTACACGCCAGCCGTCGGCACACCGACCGGGCGGGCGACCGGACGGCGACGACGCTTCCAGCCCTGAGTCCCCCCGCCTCGATGCTGTTGTCCAGACTCGCCAACCCCGTCGAGAGCACGTCCCCAGTCATAGCGTTTTATCCGCCACACTTCGGTTTGAATCTTGTGGCATCGTCAGTCCGCTCCCGTGGACTGGGTCGTCGTCGTGCCGGGCGTGGTTCGGTCGGTTCGGCGGCCGGCGCGGCTCTTCGGGTCGTCGATGTCCGCGGGGGCCACGTCGAACACGTCGGGACAGAGCGGTTCCAGCGCCCGGAACTGTCGCCGGAGCGTCGGCGGCGAGACGCCCACGGCCTCGGCCACTTCAGTCTGACACAGCGGCGGGGCCGACTCGGCCACCAGCGTCACGGTGTAGACGGCGCTGGCCGCCAGCGCCTGCGGGTCGCGGCCGCTGTGGAGGGACGCCGCCGTCGCGGCTTCGAGTAACTGTCGCGCCATCCCGAGGAGGTCCGCCTCCACCGAGAGCGTGTCCCCGACGGCGGGGAGGAACTCGACTACGTCCGGCGGTTCGACGGCGAGGTCGAGTTCCCGCTGTAGGTGCCGCAGCGCTCGCGCGACCCGCCGCCGGGGCCGCCGACTGGCAGTCACGACCGCCGACAGCGACCGGACCGCTCCCGACCGACGGGCGGCGATCAGCACGCTCCCGGCGGCGATGGATTCGTAGGCCCACCCCTGCAGGATGCCCGCCGACAGCGCCCGCCGGAAGACGACGCTCGCCGTCTCCCGCACCGTCTCGGCCAACTCCAGCACGCTACAGAGGCGTGCGACCTCCTTCAGCCCGGGGTCGAGCGTCTCGCTCGTCGCGTCGGCGGCCGCCCGGCGCTGTCTGCGGCGCTGTCGCCGGAGTCGTCGCCGCCGCCGGCCCTCGATGGCGTTGCCCTTCCCGTCGGTCCGGCACGACCCCATCCACGTCGACAGGCCGCGGTTCGGCCGGGTCTGGGTCCGCGGGCCGCCGACGTGGCGGGCGGCGCCGAGGTACGCCGAGCGGCCGTCGGTCGCTGGCCCGGCGACCACCAGCCCACAGCCGATACACACTCGCTCGCTCGATTCGCTGGCCCGGACGGCCTCGCCACACTCCGGGCAGGTGTCGGTGCGTCGGTTCTCGGATACGCCGTTCGTGTTCATCGGTCTCACGTCGGGGCGACGGAGCGGGACAGTCCTGCCGGTAGGCGGCCTCGTGCCCGCCGTCCCGACGGTATCGCCGTCCGTCGCCGGTTCCGACTGAGCGAGTGTGGCGGGCATCTCCTACTTGAAAGCTCCGACCGTTTCGGCGACGGCCGCCGGTTTCCGTCCTCGACCCCGCGATATCCCGATTTGTTCGACATCGGGACCTCGTGTCGAACGAACGGGCCGAGTTGCGGAGCCATCGTGAGGCTAAAACCGACGGACACAATCACTAGATTGCACCGTAATCATTCCATTTAGTATATTTCTGCTGAGAAATCATAACTGTCGATATGAATTAATCGTCGCCGCTATTCCGCCGGCGCGCGCCGCTACGCCGGGACCGGTTCGCCGGAGGCGGCGTCCCGCAGGGCCGGCCACGTCTCGCGGGCGGTCTCTTCGAGGCGGTAGGTCTCGTGGACGGGGTCCGGGTCGCGGCCGCGGCCGGAGGCGAGGCCGACGGCGGCGGCGATACCCTCGTAGTTGTCCCGGACGAGCGATCCGACGATGCCGGGCATCCCGGCGCGGTCGGCCAGTTCCTTCGCGGCGGCGCGGCCGGCGTACACCCGGCCGCTCGGTTCGTCGACGAGCACCATCGCGAACGGCGTCGCGCCGAACTGCGCCTGAAGAAACGTCTGGGCCGCCTCGTCGTACCACGAGAGGGCGCCCAGTTCGTCGACTGCTTCGAGGGCTTTCGCCGCTATCGAGCAGTAGGGACACTCCCCGTCGTAGATCAGTACGGCGTCGAACGCGGACATACACTCAGTAGGGGCCGGAGCGTCAAATACGGTCGCTTCCCTACGTAGTTAGGTCCTACTTTCATCCGGCCCGGTGACGAAGCATCGATAGAGTCAGACGTAGATGACGAGTTTCGCTACGGGTATTTCGACGGTTGAGGACGGAGCATCGGCAGGCGAGCGAGCGGCCGGAGAGGCAATAGAGGCGTTAGCGACGGACGCGGCCGACTTCGTGCAAGTGTTCGCCTCCTCGCGGTACGACGCCCGCGCGGTGCTGGACAGCGTTCGGGCCGTCGTCGGCACGGAGACGCCGCTGATCGGGTGTACGTCGACGGGCGAGTTCACGCAGGCCGCGACGGTGGAGACGGGCGTCGCGGTGGCGGCGCTGTCTTCGGAGACGATGCGCGTGCGGACGGCGCTGGGGACGGACATCGGCGACGGCGTCACCGGCGCGGTCCGGGACGCGATGGCGGACCTGCCACAGACTGAGTCTTACCCCTATCAGTCGGCGCTGGTCCTCAACGACATCAAAAGCGGCGTCACCGAGCAGTTGATCCGGACCGTCCGGCGGAAGCTCGGGCCGCGCGTGAGTGTCGCCGGCGGGACGGCTTCGGACAACTTCGCGCTGGACCGGACACCGGTGTTCCACGGCGGCGACATCGTCGAGGACGCGCTTGTCATCGCCCGTATCGAGTCCGAACAGCGCGTCGGCGTCGCCGTCGACCACGGCCACGAACCCGTCTCGGAGTCGATGACCATCACCGAAGCGTCAGGGCCGGTCGTCGCCGAAATAGACGGCCAGCCGGCGCTGGATGCTTACTACGACGCCGTCGCGGACCGAATCGAGGCCCAGTTCGGTGCCGGCCGGGAGGCGTTGCTGGAGAACAGCGAACTCCGGACGAAGATACTCGGGGAGTACGAGTTCGGGCTCGACCGGGGCGACGGCTACACGATCCGCTGGCCACGAGTCCGGGACGCCGAGGCGGGGACGCTGCAGTTCCCCGTCGAGATGCCCGAAGGGACGGTCGTCCGTGTGATGCACGGGGCACCAGACGATCAAATAGACTCCGCGCGGCGGGTCGCCACTGAGGCGCGGTCGATGATCGACGGCGACCCGGCGGGGGCGTTCGTCTACGACTGTGCCTGCCGTGAGATCATCCTCGGCGACCGCTTCGGCGAGGCCGTCGGCGCGATGACCGAGGCCCTCGACAGCCCCTTCGCCGGGTTCGAAACCTACGGCGAGACGTGTATGCGCAAGGGCCAGCGCAACGGCTACCACAACACCACGACGGTCGTGATGGTGATCCCCTCGTGATCAGTCGCGAGGAACTGGTCGGGAAGTTCGCGTCCGCGCTGGGCGTCGAGAAGGCCGAATCGGTCGTCGGCGACGGCGTCGAGGCGGTCGGCCTCGGCGGCCGCGACCGGTTGGCGTACGACGAAGTGGGCGACGTCTGTGAGGCGATCCGATCGGCCCACGACGGGGCCGTCGCCACTATCGCCGACGAGATTCGGGTCCACACGCAGGCCGAACGCCGCTTCGAAACGCTGCTGGCGAACGTCCCCGAACCGGCGGTCGTCGTCGAGTTCGACGGCGACGAACCGGTCGTCTCGATGATCAACGACGCCTTCAGCGAGACGTTCGGCTACGACAGCTCGGCCGCCGGGGGCCGGACCCTCCAGTCGCTGATCGTCCCCGAGGAGGCCGACGTGTCGGCACAGGCGATGTGGGCCCGCTACGACAACGACGCCAGCGAGGAGATCAAACGCCGGACGGCCAACGGCGACATCCGGACGATGCTGTTCCGCTCGGCGGTCGTCACCCGGGAGACGGGCGCCATCGAGGGGTACGGTATCTACACGGACATCACCGACCGCAAGCGCCGCGAACAGCAACTCCACCACCAGAACCAGCAACTCGAACGGTTCGTCGATGTCGTCTCCCACGACCTGCGCAACCCCCTCGAAGTCAGCCTCTCGCGGCTGGAGTTGGCACAGGGGACGCTCGACGCGGACGACCCGGCCGCCGAACACGTCCGCATCGCCCGCGAGTCAAACAAGCGGATGCGCACGATGATCGAGGACCTCCTCTCGCTGGCCCGTCAGGGGAAGGCCGTCGGCGAGACGGAACCGGTCCGGCTAGACGAGGTCGCACGGACCGCGTGGTCGACGGTCGACACCGGCGAGGCGACCCTTTCGGTGACCGCCGACCGGACGATAGAGGCCGACCGGAACCGACTCGCCGAACTGTTCGAGAACCTCCTGCGAAACGCGGTCGAGCACGCCGGATGCGCCCCCGACACGCTCACTGTGACAGTCGGAACGACCCGAGACGGGTTCTACCTCGAAGACGACGGCTGTGGCATCGACGACGCCGTCAGGGAGTCGCTGTTCGACGAGGGCGTCACCACGGCCGAGGAGGGGACGGGACTGGGCCTCTCCATCGTCGAGACCATCGCCGAGGCCCACGGCTGGAC
>NZ_WPCA01000167.1 GCF_009741825.1 Halapricum sp. CBA1109 | reverse complement strand
GACGGGAGCGACGCGGCCGGGCGCGCGGTCGACCACGGCCTCTCTCTG
The DNA here is from genome assembly GCF_009741825.1 of Halapricum sp. CBA1109. GTDB lineage: Archaea > Halobacteriota > Halobacteria > Halobacteriales > Haloarculaceae > Halapricum. The sequence goes on along the minus strand of NZ_WPCA01000167.1, from coordinate 5,178 downwards.
GCGGCGTCCTCGGGGCGACGGCGCACGCCTTCTCCGCTGTCGACACCGGGGCCGTGGGGGTCGACGACTCCGGAATGCTGACGACCGCCGGGGAGTCGGCCGCCGACGAAGCGGTCGAACGGGTCGCCGCGGCCGGCGACGAACGGGGCGTCGATGTCCGGACGCACGTCGAGGACGGGTCGCCGGCGGCGGCGATAGTCGAGGCCGTCGACGACATCGGCGTGGACGCTGTCGTGATGGGGACCACCGGACGGCGCGGCATCGAGCGCATCTTGCTGGGCAGCGTCGCCGAGAAGACGGTCCGGTCGGCCCCCGTCCCGGTGATCACCGTGGGCGATGACGGAACGGATTTATGACGGGGCGGCGAGTCATCCGGCAATGGCCTCCCTCGCAGTCGACGCCCTGATAATCATCCTGACGACCGGCGCTATCTGGGTCGGAAGCGGGTGGCTCGAAGACGCCGCCGAACGGCTCTCGGCGTACTACGGCCTCCCGGACGTCGTCCAAGGTTCTATCGTCACCGCCATCGGGTCGAGTTTCCCCGAACTGGCGACGGTCGTCTTCGCGGCGCTGTTCGTGGGGTCGTTGGACCTCGGCGTCGGCACTATCGTCGGATCGGCTATCTTCAACATCCTCGTCATCCCGGGCGTCGCGGGCATCACGACCGATCAGAACATCGAGGCCAACCGTGCGCTGGTGTACAAAGAGGCCCAGTTCTACATGATCGCGGTGTCGGTGCTCGTGATCACCTTCGCGCTGGGGGTCATCTACTATCCCGGCGGTAGCGGGGACGCACTCGTCGGGACGCTCACCCGGCCGCTGGCGGCTATCCCGCTCGCGCTGTACGGCCTCTACGTCTTCATCCAGTATCAGGACACCAGCGACCACGAGGCCGACCCCGAGACGGGTAACGACGTGGCGCTGGCCCGGCAGTGGGGGTATCTCCTCGCAGGCTGGTCGTCATCCTGCTGGCCGTCGAGCGACTGGTCCACTCCGTCGACGTGATCGGACAGGCCTTCGGCATCCCGGGGTTCATCATGGGCGTGACCATCGCCGCGGGCGCGACGAGTCTCCCGGACGCGCTGGTCAGCGTCCGGGCCGCCCGCGAGGGCCGCGGCGTCACCGCCGTCGCGAACGTCCTCGGGTCGAACACCTTCGACCTGTTGGTGGCGATTCCCGTCGGCGTCCTCATCGTCGGGTCGATGCCCGTCGACTTCGAGATGGCCATCCCGATGTTCGGCGCGCTGACGCTGGCGACCATCCTCCTCTTTACTCTCCTGCGGACCAACCTCGCGTTGACCGACGCCGAGTCGTACGTCCTCGTCGGTGCCTACGTGGCCTTCGTCTGTTGGGTGGTGCTGGAGACGCTGACGCGGGTCTCGACGTGCTCCCGAACTAGCGGACAGACACTTATCGACTGCACCAGTAGTACCGGTATGGCCGACGCGGACCCGACCTGCCGGCTCTGTGGGGCGACGGTATCGACGACGGTGGGGGGCCGCCGGGCCTGCTGTCTCAACGCGACGCCGATAGCGGGCATCTGTCCCGAACACGGGCCACTGGGGCCACCACGTCGAGGAGTGACCGCGCGGGCGCCCGGCGCGGCATCGACACCCTCTTTTCGCGGCCCGGCCCACTCTGAGGTATGACAGAGCAGATCGCCGTGATCCCCGGTGACGGGATCGGACAGGAAGTGACGCCCGCCGCGGTGGACGTACTGAAGGCCGTCGACGCCGACTTCGACTTCGTCGAGGGCGAGGCCGGCGACTACGTGGCCGAACAGGCCGGGACGCCCCTCCCCGAGGAGACGAAAGAACTCGCCGCCGAGTCCGACGCGACGCTGTTCGGCGCGGCCGGGGAGTCCGCCGCCGACGTGATCCTCCCCCTCCGGGAGATAGTCGGCTCGTTCGCCAACGTCCGCCCCGCGACGGCCTACCCCGGACTGGACGCGCTGGACCCGGACACGGATATGGTCTTCATCCGCGAGAACACCCAAGGCGTCTACAGCGGCATCGAGAGCCGCCTCAGCGACAACGTGGCGACGCTGACTCGCGTGGTCACCCGCGACGCCTCCGAGAAGATAGCCGAGTACGGCTTCGACTACGCCGAGGAACACGGCTACGACAACGTCACCATTGCCCACAAGGCGAACGTGATGCGCGAGACGGACGGCCTCTTCCTGGAGGCGGCAGAGGACGTGGCCCAGCGACGCGGGGCCGACTACGACACCGAACTGATGGACGCGCTGGCGATGAAACTCGTGATGTACCCCGAGCAGTACGACGTGATCATCTGTCCGAACCTCGCCGGGGACGTCCTCTCGGACCTCTCGGCCGGCCTCGTCGGCGGTCTGGGCCTGCTGCCGAGCGCGAACGTCGGCGAGGACAACGCCCTGTTCGAACCGGTCCACGGGTCCGCGCCGGACATCGCGGGCGAGGGCGTCGCCAACCCGACGGCGATGCTCCTCTCGGCGGCGATGCTGCTGGACCACCTAGAGTACGACGACGAGGCGACGCGGGTCACCGAGCAGTCGAGGCCGTCCTCGAATCCGGCCCGCACACGCCGGACCTCGGCGGCGACGCGACGACCAACGAGGTCACGAAGGCCGTCGTCGACCGCCTCTGAACTCCGTTTACTCGGGATTCGATAATTCCTTTCTATATCGACTCATTTATCAGTACTTGCCCTGTCAGTCCCGACCAGTGAGGAGCGCCCGTGGGGCGCACACCCAACCATGATACTGACAGTCACGCCAAACCCGGCAGTCGACCAGACTATCGAGATGGACGAGGAGTTACAGGCCGACGCGGTCCAGCGATCGACCGGCGCCCGTTTTGACTCCGGTGGCAACGGGGTCAACGTCTCGCAGTTCGTCCGCGCCCTCGACGGCGACACCACCGCGACGGGTATCGTCGGCGGGTTCACCGGCTACTTCATCGAACAGGACCTGAAGCACTTCGACGTGCCGACGGACTTCTGTCACATCGACTCCGAACCGACCCGGATGAACACGACCATTCTCACGCCCGACCACGAGTTCCACCTCAACCAGTCCGGGCCCCAAGTCGAGGACGCTATCGTCGACGATCTGATCGACGTCCTCCAGAAGTACGAGCCGTCCATCGTCGACATCGGCGGGAGCCTCCCGCCGGGGATGGACGACAGCGCCGTCGACCGCCTCGCGGCCGCCGGCGACTGGGACACCGCTATCGACATCCACGGTGACCTCCTGCCGGAACTCGAGGAGACTTACGAGTACTGCAAACCCAACGAGGTCGAACTGGAGGAGGCGACGGGCATCGAGATAACGTCCATCGACGACTGCGCCGAGGCCGCCCGGGAACTCCAGTCGTGGGGCTACGAGCGCGTCATCGCCTCGATGGGCGGCGAGGGCGCGATGCTTGTCACGCCTGACCAGACGCTGTACGCGCCCGCCCTCGACGTCGACGTCGTCGACACCGTCGGGGCCGGCGACTCGATGTTCGCCGCGACGCTGTGGGCCTACGAGCAGGGCTGGTCCGACGAGAAGGCCCTCCGGGCCGGCGTCGCCACGTCCTCGAAGATAGTCGGCGTCACCGGGACCAGCGTCGACGAGATCGACCCCTACGACGCGATGGACGAGGTCAAAGTCTGGACGCTGCAGGACTGATCGGCCCCGCCGCTTCTGTCCGATTAGATTCGTTCCGCGATCGTACTCCGTAGAATATTCGAAAAACGATCAATAACGTTCATATACGAAGGAAAAAAGTAGGGCGGCGGGGGAGTATACAGTGACAACGGCTGACCGATTATGTTACCCGAAAAACGACGCCGGACTATCGTCGACCTCGTCAACGAACGGGGGAGTTGTTCGGTGGCCGAACTGGCCGACGAACTGGAGTACTCCAAACCGACGATACGGCGGGACCTCGACACGCTGGAACAGGAGGGCCTCGTCGACCGGTCACACGGCGGCGCGGTCCCGGTCGACAAACTCGGTGTCGAACAGTCCTACCACCAGAAGGAGATCAGACACCTCGACCGCAAGCAGGCAATCGGCGAACGCGCGGTCGAGGAGATACGACACGACGAGATAGTCTTCTTCGACGGCGGGACGACGACGATACAGACCGCCAAGGCGATACCCGACGACCGCGGGTACGTGGCGGTGACGAACTCACCGCTTCTGGCCGACGAACTGCTCGACACCGCGCGAGAGGTGAAACTCACCGGCGGGACGCTTCGGGGCAAGACGCGGGCGATGGTCGGGCCGACGGCGGAGCAGTTTATGGAGCGGCGGAACTTCGATCTGGTCTTTCTGGGGACCAACGGCATCTCCGTCGACGCGGGCCTGACGACGCCCAACGAGGACGAGGCGGAGATGAAACACCGGATGGTCGAACAGGCAAAGCGCGTGGTACTGGTCGCAGACCACTCGAAGTTCGACCAGCGGAGCTTCGCCCAGTTCGCCACCCTCGGGGAGATAGACACGCTGATAACCGACGAGTCCCCGCCGGACGACCTCGCCCGTGCGCTCGACCGGGACGGCGTCTCCGTGATCACGGTGGACGCATGATCCTGACCGTCACGCTCAACCCCGCCGTCGACCACACGCTCTCGGTCGGCGAACAGCCACGACCGGGTCGGGTCACCCGCGCCGAGACCGGCGGGCAGTTCGACGCCGGCGGCAAGGGGATCAACGTCTCCCAGTACCTCGCGGCGCTGTCCAGCGACACCGTCGCGACGGGCCTGCTCGGTGGGTTCACCGGCGAGTACATCCGGTCGGTACTGGCCGAGGAGCCCTTCGAGACGGCCTTCGTCGAACTCCCGGCTCCGACCCGGATCAACACGACGGTGTTGGCGACCGACGGCGAGTACAAGTTCAACGAGAACGGTCCAGCCGCCGACGACGCTGCCATCGACGCGTTGATCGACCGGATCCGGGCGGTCGACCCCGACAGAGTCGCTATCGCCGGGAGCCTCCCGCCGGGGCTGGACGGGAGCGCAATCGACCGCCTCGCGCGGGCCGGGCCGTGGCGGACCAGCGTCGACGTCGGCGGCGACCTGCTGACCCGTCTCGACGCGGGCTACGAGACCTGCAAGCCCAACAGGGGGGAACTCGCGGCCGGCGACCGGGCGGGACATCGACTCCGTCGCCGACGCCGTCGCGGCCGCCGCGACCTGCTGGCTCGGGGTGGA
>NZ_WPCA01000154.1 GCF_009741825.1 Halapricum sp. CBA1109 | reverse complement strand
GGGTCGAGCGCTCGCCGCCGGCGAGCGCGAGCCCGGACAGAAAAAGTGGCTTTTAAAACGGGACGCCTCGTCGTAGCGGATGAGGACGACGGTGAGGACGACGCCGGTGACGAGCGCTATCACGTAGGCGAGGCCCTCCGACACCAGCGGCCGGAGGCCGAGATACAGGATCATCGCGAGAAACAGCCCTACGGCCGTCTCCGCGGAGACGAGACGGTCCCACGCCCTCGACAGTCGGGAGTCCTCGGAACGACTCACGCTGGAAGGGTACGACGAGGCGGTACTAATACTTTCGTCACCACGGCACTGCGGGGGCGCTGTCGACCGGCAATCGGGACTCGCTACCGCGACTGTGTGAGCGACGACGATATACACCACACAATCTTTACCGCTCCGTCCGGAACTGTTGGTACGATGACTACTGGCTTCGAGTCTCGCTTCGACGTCGACTACGACGGTGAACTGCCGGCGAGCGTCGACGAGGCTGCTCTCGACCGGATGGAGACGGTCGCGTACGTGCTCGACGAGAGCGTGCGCGTTCCCGGAATCGGTGTCCGGATCGGTCTCGACCCGTTTCTGGGGGCGATCCCTGTCGCCGGGGATCTGCTGAGTGGTGCGTTCTCCCTGTACATCGTCGCCGAATCTGCGTATCTGGGGGTCTCGTTCAGGACACTCGTCGAGATGCTCGCCAACATCACCTTCGACGTCGTGGGTGGGTCCGTCCCTTATGTCGGTACCGTGGTCGACGCACTCTGGAAGGCGAACAAGCGAAACGTCACACTCACGCTGGCGGACCTCGCCGAGGCAGTCGAGACGGACGAACCGGACGACCGGTCGGACACCGCCGTCGATATCCCCGTCGAACCCGCCGACTGACGCCGAGCGGGGACCGATGTCGCGCCGGCGGTGCTACTCCGGGGGCAAATCGTCGTCCTCCGGGGCGACGGCGTAGTAGCCCGGCGAGACGGTCATCCCGTGGTCGTCGATGGAGACGACAGCGTCGCTGAGGTGGGAGAACAGCGTCTCCAGTTCCTCGTCGCCGGTGTCGCCGTCGAGGTGGAAGTAGGCGACGTGGTCCTCGCGCCGCAGGCGTGCCCCGACGGTGTGCAGGAGTTTGAACACCAGTTCCCGGTCGACGAACGCCAGCATCTCGCTGATGGAGTAAACACAGAGACCCACGCGCTCGCCGGCGGCCGCGGCGTCCGAGAGGACGTCGTTTATCGCCGTACCGAGGGCGTTCAGGTCGGCGGGGCTCCGGACCGTCTCGACCGGTGTCGGCCCGTCGTCGTCGCCGTGGCGGAGCGTTCGGACGTCGACGTAACTGACGGCCGTGCCGTCGAGGGCGGGCCGGTCGTCGAGTCGGGTCTCCCACGCGGCCGGGTCGTCGCTGATGGCGACGATCAGGAGGCGGTCGAGACCGCCGGGAGTCCGTTCCAGCAGGTCGGCACACGCCTTCGCTCCCACGTCGCGGGGCGAGAGCACGAGCACCGCGGCGGCGTCCTCGAAGTCGGACTCGGGGGCGCTCACGCCGACCACCGGTCACAGAGGGGACCCATCGGTTGGGAGAAATTCCGACTGGGACGCTCAAGTATCTTCTTATCAGCCCGAACGCTCAGTCCGAAAAGAGGCTGTTGTGGACGGGCGCGAACTCGCGGTCGGTGTCGGTGTCCTCCTCGGCGGTGTCGGTGATGGCCGTCCCGTCGACGCCCGCGGCGAGGAAGTCCCGGAGGGGCGGGCCGACGTTCTCCGGTTCGACGAGGAACGCGTCGTGGCCGTGGTCGGACTCGACGACGTGGTGGGCGGTCGCCACGTCGGCGTCCCGGAGGGCCGTCGCCAGTTCCTCGGCCTGATCGACCGTGAAGTGCCAGTCGGCGGTGAACGACATCACTAACGACTCGCCCACGAAGGCCGCCAGCGCGGCGGCGTCGGACTCGAACCCGGACGCGAGGTCGTAGTTGTCCATCGCCCGGGTGAGATAGAGGTAGCTGTTGGCGTCGAAGCGGTCGACGAACGTCTCGGCCTGATAGTCGAGGTAGGACTCGACATCTCGATAGGGGAAAAACGACGCCGCGGGGTCGGTGGGGAACGTCCGGACGGCGTCCCGGCCGGCCGACCGGCGGCCGAACTTCTTCTCCATGCTGGCCTTCGAGAGGTACATCACGTGGCCGAGTTGCCGGGCGATAGCGAGGCCGTCGGTCGGCTTCGGCCGGTCCTCGGCGTAGTAGTCGCCGCCGTTCCAGTCGTCGTCGGTCGTGATGGCCCGCCGGGCGATGGCGTCGATGGCCAGACACTGCGGGTCGACGCGGGCCGCGGTGGCGATGGCCGCGACGCGGTCGACGTGGTCGGGGTGTCGGCGCGCCCACTCCAGGGCGTTCATCCCGCCGACGCTCCCACCGACGACGGCGTGTAAGGCCGGGACGCCGAGTTCGTCCAAGAGGCCGCGCTGGGCCTCCGTCCAGTCGGAGACGGTGACCGCGGGGAAGTCGGTGCCGTATGGCTCGCCCGTCTCGGGGTGCTCGCTCGCGGGACCGGTCGTCCCGTAGCACGAGCCGGGGATGTTCGCACAGACGACGTAGTAGTCGTTGGTGTCGATGGCCTTGCCCGGGCCGACGATGTCGTCCCACCACGCGCGGGCCTGCCCGCTGGTCGCGTCGTCGGCCTGTCGGTGGCTGGCGACGTGGGCGCTGCCGGTCAGAGCGTGACAGACAAGCACCGCGTTGTCGCCGGTGAACTCCCCGTAGGCCTCGTAGGCGACGTCCAACTCGGGGATGGACTCCCCGCACTCGAAGGTGAACTCGCCCAGCGAGACGGTGCCGCGGTCGACGTCCATAGTTATGTCGCCTCGATACCCGCTTTGAGGTCGGCGATGATGTCTCTGGCGTCTTCGATGCCGACCGACAGGCGAATCAGGTCGGGCGTGACGCCACTCTCGCGCTGTTCGGCCTCGCTCAACTGGGCGTGAGTCGTGCTCGCGGGGTGGATGATCAGCGTCTTCGCGTCGCCGACGTTGGCGAGAAACTGCGCGAGGTCGGTCTCCTCACACAGTCGCTTGCCGCCCTCGAAGCCGGATTCGAGGCCGAACCCGACCATTCCGCCGAAGCCCCCGTCGAGGTACTTCGCGGCGTTGGCGTGGGTCTCGTGGTCCTCGATGCCGGGGTAGGTCACCCACGCCACGTCGGGGTGGTCGTCCAACCACTCGGCCACGCGCACGGCGTTCTCGCAGTGGCGCTCCATCCGCAGCGACAGCGTCTCGGTCCCCTGCAGGGTCGCCCACGCGTCGAAGGGGGCCTGTCCGTCGCCGAGGCTCCGGACGCCGCGCTGGCGGGCCGCGACGCTGAACGCCCGGTCGCCGAAGCTCTCGACGAAGTTCCGGTCGAACGCCGGGTTGGTGCCGCCGATTTCGGGGTACTTCTCGGCGTGCTCGCCCCACGGGAAGCTCCCGCCGTCGACGAGGACGCCGCCGATGGTCGACCCGGACCCGTGAATCCACTTCGTCGTCGACTCCCAAACGATGTCCGCGCCGTGGTCGAGCGGGTTACATAGCGCGGGCGTGGCGAAGGTGTTGTCGACGAACAGCGGCGTGTCCTGATCGTGGGCCACGTCGGCCACCGCTTGGATGTCCGGCGTGACCAACGAGGGGTTGCCGATAGTTTCGAGGTGGACGTAGGCCGTATCCTCGTCGATGGCTTCGGCGTAGGCGTCGTAGTCGAGGGTGTCGACGAATCGGGCTTCGATACCCCGCCGGCCGGCGGTCTTGGTGAAGTAGCTGTGGGTGCCGCCGTAGATAGAGGAGGCAGAGACGATGTTGTCGCCGGCTTCGGCCAACACGAGCGTCGCGGCGTCAAGTGCGGCCATTCCGGATGCCGTCGCGACGGCGTCGACGCCGTTCTCGAGGCTGGCGAGGCGACGCTCTAGAGTCCGAACCGTCGGGTTGTCGAACCGCGAGTAGACGTTACCGTCGTCCTCTAAGGCGTACAGGTCGGCCGCGTAGTCGGCGTCGCCGAAGGCGTACGAGGAGGTCTGGTAGATAGGCGGTGCGACTGCCCCCGTCTGTGGGTCGGGCTCCTGCCCGGCGTGGACACACCGTGTCCCGAACCGTCGCGGCTCGCTGGCGTCGTCGTTCATGTATAGTGCTCATACGTCTCTGTACGTCTATAACTGAGAGTTACGGCAAATATCTCAGTGTGTGTGATTCTCACCCTAACTATTGCTAGCTATATAGATCACATACCACCATTCAAGTGTTACTCGGTCGTGAGTAAAGATGCGGGCGAGGAAACGCACCCGCCTGCACGTGCCATGGTGGCACAGATGTTCCCCGACATCAACTGACCGCCCCGGCCGCCTGCCCCGATGTTCCCCGACATCCCGCGGCCGTTCGGTCACTCTCCCCCTTCGTTTCATGGTTTTCACGGCCATCACCGCCGGCCACTACCGGTAGTCGCTGTTTTGTTCAGTCACACCCCCTCTGGATGATAACATTTGATAAAGATGATGAAAGATATAAATACGGGGGGTGTTGACAGGCAAGTGTATACCATGTCACTGACGGCCATTGCAGGCGGGCTGTCGGGCGGCCGTCAGTCAGACTGGTGGGTGTATCTCTGACTATGAACGACGAATCTACAGCATCCTGTCAGCGCGCTGGACCGACGACGCCGTCGATGGCGACGAGTGCGACGACTGTCGCGGACGGTCAAGAGATGACCGGCGAACCGGTTGCACTCCAGTACTTCGACTATCACGAACCGGGCGGCCCCGAGGGCGACCACTGGGACCGCATCACAAAGGAGGCCGAACTCATCGCCGGGTCGGGCTACGACGCCGTCTGGGTCCAACCGCCGATGGAACCGGTCACCGCGCAGTCCAACGGCTACAACCCCAGCGATCATCTCACGTGGGACTCCCCGCTGGGAAGCGAGGACGCCTTCGAGCGGATGGTCGAGGAACTGGGCGACGCCCGCCACGGCGAGGTGGGCGTCTACATCGACGCCATCGTCAACCACACCGGGACCGAAGACCCCGGCGACGGGGCCTACGCCCACCTCGACGACCCCGAGTACTACCACCACCCCGAGGCCGGCGGCCGCACGGACATGCAGCTGTTCGACCTCTGGGACCTCGACCAGACCCACGAGACAGTGAGCCGCCACCTCCGGGCGTACGTCGAGAAGATAGCCCAGATGGGCTGTGCCGGCGTCCGCTGGGACGCCGCCAAGCACGTCCCCCAGTGGTTCTTCGACGAGTACCTCAACGAGTGGGTCGACGACCACGACTTCTTCCGCGTCGCGGAGGTGTTCGACGGCGACGTCGACTTCCTGCAGAGCTACGTCGACACCGGGATGAACTGCTTCGATTACCCCCTGTTTTTCACGATGCAGGACAGTTTCCGCGCGGACGGTGACTTCCGCTGGCTTCAGGGCGTCATCGAGGACGGCGATTGCCTGCTGGGCCGTGATTCCTACCACGCCTCGACGTTCGTCTCCAACCACGACGAGTCCGCACCGCCCTTAGAGCGGTTGGCCTACGCGTTCATCCTCACCTCGCCGGGCTACCCCATCGTCTACAGCAACCACGCCATCCCCGAGGCCGGCGTCGACTACGCCGCCCCGTGGCTCCGCAACCTCGTCTGGGTCAAGCGCAACCTCGCCGCCGGCCCGCAGTACGTCCGCCACGCCGACCGTGACCTGTTCGTCCACGAACGGGAGGGGTCGCTGCTCGCGGCCATCAACAAGGCCGACCACGAGCGGACCGAACACGTCTACACGACGTGGTCCGACCGCGAACTGCACGACTACACCGGGTCGATGGACGCCCGCCAGACCGGTGAGGAGGGCTGGGTCGAACTCTCCGTGCCCGCCAACAGCTGGGTCTGTTACGCGCCGTACTAG
>NZ_WPCA01000184.1 GCF_009741825.1 Halapricum sp. CBA1109 | reverse complement strand
GCGGCCATCCGGTCGACGGCCGAGGCGTCCAGCCCGAACTCGCTGGCCGACCCGAGCGTCGGTAGCGCGCCGTACTGCTGGTGGCCATCGGTCGCCGCCGTGGTCCTGAGCAGCGTGAGGTTCGTGCCGTCGACGGCCGGCGGGACCGGATCCAACGCCTCGACTATCTCGGCCGGGAGCGAGGAGTCAGTGCCGTCGATGTCGGGCGGGTCCACTGGCGTCACCGTGTCGGCGGCAGTCGGGTCCCCGGGTATATCACCGATACAGCCAGCGAGGGCGGCGAGCGTCGCACCGGCAAGCAGTCGCCGGCGGGAGGTGCGTACCATATCCGGACCTGTCGACGGGCTGTCTCTAAAATATTCCGACAGCGATATCGACGAAACTTCCAGCCGGCCGCGGCGAGCGTCCCGGCCGCGCGGTCACGACGAGGCGTCTCGCGTCCCCACGTCGTCGTCCCCGCCCACATCGTCGTCCCTAGCGAGTGGGTTCGGTTCGGTGAACACGAGGAGCCGTCCATCCTTGCGGTGGACGGTCGCCTCCTCGGGTAACGGGTCCGTTTCGAGTGCGGTTTCCGGGCCGCTGGGATCCGCAAACAGCACCGCCAGGGTACGGCGTTGTGCGGTCTTCTGTTCGCGCGCTTCGGCACGGTACAGCGGTTCGGCGTCCGTCCTTGGATCACTGTTGGGTTCGCCCAGAGCCTTGAGCGGGTGGTCCGGCACCGCTCGCAGCACTCGCAACATCTCGTCGTTGTCGCCGACTGTGTGTGTCCTCGGTGACTCGACCGCCTCGACTCCCTCCTGCCACGCCGCGTCGTCGTCGATACCGACGACGAACAGTCCCGGTTCGCGGTAGATTTCCGCCTCGACGGCGTCGTCGGGCCACGCCGGCGCCGAGGCGTCGAACGACCCCTGCAGGAACCACAGGGACGACGCCAACTCCTCGTCGTAGTACGCGATGGCGAAGACGTCGACCGACTCCATCTCGACGCCGACCCTTCCGGGCAAGTTTACGAAAGTCCCTTCGAGGTCGTTCGGACGGTAGAGAGTGACCCGGTCCAGCGTCGTCTCCCCGACCGAGGCCGGAATCTGATCGAGTAGGGACCGCGTGGGGTCCCCCAGTGGGCCAGCGACCGACTCCGCCGACGGTGTCGTCCGTGCGGACTCGCTGGTCCCTTCGGACCGGGTAGACTCGTCGCTCGTCCCACCCATACACCCACCGAGGGCGACCGTCCCGCCGACCGCCAGCAGGCGTCGCCGTGACAATCGCGACATACATTCGACCACCGAACAGCCGAATAAATGTCTTCGGGGACGGGCCGCGCTACTCGTCGGCCGACGCGGAGACCGTCGTCGCCTCGACCGTCTGGGTGTCGCCGCTCGTCGCCCCGGATTCCGCTTCGAGGACGACGAGCGCGCCCTCACGCGTGACCGTGAACGAGTCCCCGTCGAACAGCGCCGACGAGAGCGCTTTCTCGGCGGTTTCCGCGTCGGGATACACGTAGACGGCACGCTCTGTCGACCCCTGAATCTCTTCGCTCGCGCTCACGAACCCGACCGGGTCCGGCGTGTCCCCCAATTCCTCGGAGTTGTCCTCGCCGAAGGGGCTGTAAGACACGACCGGATACTCCGCCACGAGCGAGAGCGCCTCGCCGACCCGCTCTTCCGAGAGCAGACGTGCCGAGGGGTCGTCGACGGCCGCCGTGGCCGCGTCCAGTCCCGTCTCCCAAGACTCGTTCTCGGGGTGTCTCGCGCCGACCAGCAGGCCGTCCTCGCGGTAGAAGGTGCCGTCCGCGTCCGTGGTGTCCGGCGCGTCCGCGTCGAAATCCCCCGTTAGCACGCCGATACGACCGTCGTCGTACGTCGCGACCACAGCGTAGTCGGCGTTCTCGGGGGAGATATCGAGCGCTCTAGTCTGCTCGGTGATCTGGTCGTCTTCGGGAACGTCGGCCGGGCGAGCGAGTCGGACCTCGGCGAGCGTCCGGCGTCGACGCTCGTCGGGACCGGCGCCAGTGCCGTCCGGATAGCGTCCGGTACGACACTCTCCGTCTCGGTCGCGTCCGACCGCGAACCGGTCGGCGCCGTCGTCGAATCGCCTCCGTCGGTCGTCTCCGCGTCAGTGTCTGCTCCACCCATACAGCCGGTCAGCGCGACCGCGCTACCGACGGCCAGCAAGCGCCGGCGGGATATGTCCACCATACTATGAATCGACGGGTGTGCGTCCTAATATCTTTCCGTTCGTGGGTAGAAATAAAACGGCAATTACCGATCGCCGACCGTCACTCGTACAGCGGTTCCTCGTCGTCGTACAGCGGGTGGGCGTCGGTCAACTCGTCGACGGCCTCGCTGACCTCGGCGATGACAGCCTCGTCCTCGGGGGCATCGACCACGTCGGCGATGAGGTCGGCCACTTCGCGGCAGGCCGCCTCGTCGAAGCCGCGGGTCGTCAGCGCGGGGGTGCCCGCGCGGATGCCCGAGGGGTTGAACGCCGACCGCGTCTCGCCGGGGACGGTGTTGGCGTTGAGGACGATGCCCGCTTCTTCGAGGGCTTCCTCGACTTCCTTACCGGCCGTGTCGGGATGGGACGGCCGGAGGTCGATGAGGACGAGGTGGTTGTCCGTGCCGCCCGAGACGAGTTCGAGGCCGCGGGACTGCAACTGGTCGGCCAGCGCTTTGGCGTTCTCGACGGTCTGTTCGGCGTAGTCCTCGAAGGACGGTTCCAACGCCTCCTTGAACCCGACGGCCTTGCCGGCGACGTTGTGCATCAGCGGACCGCCCTGACTGCCGGGGAAGACTGCGGAGTCGATGTCGTCGGCGTGTTCCTCGTCGCACATAATGATGCCGCCCCGGCCCGAGCGGATGGTCTTGTGGGTCGACCCGGTGACGAAGTCGGCGACGCCGACCGGCGACTGGTGGACGCCGGCGGCGACCAGACCCGTGATATGGGCGATGTCCGCGAGGTGGTAGGCGTCGACGGCGTCGGCCGTCTCCTGGATGCGCTCGAAGTCGACCTCGCGGGGGTACGCGGAGTAGCCCGAGACGATGATGTCGGGGTCGAACTCCTCGGCCAGTTCGGCCAGACCCTCGTAGTCGACGTAGCCCGTCTCCTCGTCGACCTCGTACTGCTCGACCTCGTAGACCTGGCCGGCGAAGTTCGCAGGGTGGCCGTGGCTGAGGTGGCCGCCGTGGGTCAGGTCCAGCGAGAGGATCTTATCGCCCGGGTCGAGCATCGCGAGGTAGACGCCCATGTTCGCCTGACTGCCCGAGTGTGGCTGGACGTTGACGTGTTCTGCGCCCCACAGCTCTTTCGCGCGGTCGATGGCCAGTTGCTCGACGTCGTCGGCGAACTCACAGCCGCCGTAGTATCGCTCGCCGGGGTAGCCCTCGGCGTACTTGTTTGTGAGCTCCGAGCTCTGTGCTTCGAGGACCGCCTCGCTGACGTGGTTCTCGCTTGCGATCATCGCCAGTGTGTCGTTCTGTCGGTCGACTTCGCCCGACAGCGCGTCCGCGACCGCCGGGTCGATCTCGCGTACCGTATCGTAGTCCATATCTGGCTCTCGTGGGCCGGAGGCTAATAAACTACCTTTCCGCGGTCGGCGACACAACCCCGCCCCAAGCAGTAGAAATCAATCACAACCAAATAGGAATTTACACAGACCGTAACGGAACGAGGTTCGATCATTCAGGTGAACCAGTAATTATATTATGCTATCACCGTGAGGGGTAACCGAATGGTCACCTGGGGGGTGACAGAGCCGACAGCGGGGGCTGTCGGAACGGCCTCGACGTACGTCCTCGGGGCTACCGACTGGTGTGACAGCGCGCCGGCGTCGGCTCTGGTCGACGGAGATGAGCGCACAGCAGCGGGTTCCGAAGCAGTAGACGCGCTGGCGGGGGCCGCCGCCGAGTTGGCCGTGCCGGCGAGCGCGGCGCGTCTCGGGACGCGGCTCGACGTCGGTGAACGCCGTTCGCTGGACGCGTCCACACACCGACTGGTAGCCACGCACAGGGCCGACGACCGGTCGGTCGTCGCGACGGTGGCGTTCGACGGGGCGGCGACCGCGACCCGTCGGGACGACCACGTGGACCTATCCTTCCCGGAGCGGACGCCGGTGACGATAGCGGTCGACGAGCGAACGGCGGACGGCGACCCGGTGACGGTCCCGCCGACGCCGTCGGGGCTCGCGGCGGCCATCACCGCGATGAGCGGTGCGCACTCGACGGACGGTCCCGGTCGGTCCCACCCGTCGAACCGACGGCGCCGCCGACCGTCGAACTCGGGTCGACCGTCGATGTGCCGGCGTCAGTCTCCCCCGATACGACCGGCGTCAAGGTGGTTTCCCCGCCGTCGTTCGAGGCGCTGTTCGTCCTCGCGCCGCTCTCGTACTATCTCGGGGCCGCGGTGAGCGTCGAGGACGTGACGCGA
>NZ_WPCA01000035.1 GCF_009741825.1 Halapricum sp. CBA1109 | reverse complement strand
ACCGGGAGGCGCACGCTGTTTGCCTCCCGAGCCCTGCGTCGTGTCACTCCGCAGGACGAAATCAGGCGGTCGCACCGATACACAGCTACACGAAACACTATCAGCGCTCGATATCGACTGTCTCGCTGGCGGCGTCGAGCAGTCGCTCGATGCGCCCGCGGAGGCCGGTGTACTCTTTCTCGAACTGCGTGTCCTGCCGCAGGGCTTGCCGTTTGGCTCGTTCGTGGGTGTACCACTCGCTCATCGTTCCTTCCTGCACTCGCTGCTCGTAGTCCGCCGGTAGGTCGTAATCGTGTCTGGCCATCGTACTCGTACTCCCGGTCGACCGACGCCGTGCCGTCACAGCCCCGGCCGTGATCTGTGCTGTCATATTACTTCCTCGTTTGTAAACGCTTTTCTGTACTGACGGTCCGCCGCGTCGCCGTCGAAAACAGTCCGCTCGGGCCGCGACGCGTCTCACTCGACCGCGGTCAGCGTGAACTCGATTCGGTCGATATCAGCCCCTTTCGAGGTGCACTCGCGTATCTCGACGCCGCCGAGTTCGCCGAGGCTGTCGGCGTGGGTCCCGCCACAGGGGCACATATCGAACTCTTCGATGGCGACGACCCGCAACGGGTCGACGTGGTCCGGGATCATATCCAGCAGCGCCCGCCCCTCGTCGACGTTCGCTTCGACCTGTTCGCGGGGGCGGTTCTCCTTCGTGACGGCGTGGTCGCGTTCGATGGCCGCGTTCGACAGTTCCTCGATGCGGTCGAGATCGGCGGCGTCGAAGTCCGCGGGTTCGAAGTCGATACGCGCGCGGTCTGCGTACACCTGATTCCCTGCCGTGGTCGCCCCGAACTCGTCGAGGACGACCCGCGAGATGACGTGCTGTGCGGTGTGCATCCGCGAGAGGGCGCGCCGGCGCTGTTCGTCGATCCGTCCCTCGACCGCCGTGCCGGACGCCGGCGGTTCCCCAGCCATCGACGCCACCTCGTGTCGCACGTCGCCGTGGTCTTTCCGCACCCCGTCGATTTCTGCGTGCCCGCCGTCCCACTCGACGACGCCGTGATCCGGCGGTTGGCCGCCGCCTTCGGGGTAGAAGTACGTTCTGTCGAGGACGAGATACTCCGGTGTCGCCTCGGTGACGGTGGCCTCGAACGTCGTCACGTCGTCCGCGTCGGGCAGGTACAGCAGGTCCGTCATCGACTCTCAGTAGGCCCCACTCGCCCAAAGTCGTTTTGCGGCCCCCGAAGCTTTGTCCCGCCGGCCCGTCACGGTCGGCTATGACCTTCAGCATCTGCGTCCGCGAACGCTACGAATCGGACGGCGTCGACCACACCCGCTACGGCGTCGCGGTCACGACGCGACTGGCCGGCGTCGGGACGCTGTGCCCGTTCGCCAACGAACACGGCGCCGTCGCCACCCAGTCGTTCGTCAACCCCGAACTCGGCCGCCGCGGCGTCGAGTACCTCGCCGACGGCCTCGCCGTCGAGGACGCCCTAGAAGCACTGCTCAACGCCGACGAGGAGGCTCCGACGCGCCAACTCCACGGCGTCGACGCCGACGGCACCTTCACTTTCTCCGGGGAGGACTGCAAGGATTGGTATGGCCACCACGAGGGCGACGGCGTCACCGTCGCCGGCAACCTCCTCACCGGCCCGGAGGTACTCGACGCGACTGTCGACACCTACGAGGACAGCGACCGTTCGACGCCGCTTCCGGAACGGCTGATCGACGCCCTCGCGGCCGGCCACGACGCCGGCGGCGACAAGCGCACCGACCTCACCGTCCAGTCGGCGGCCCTTCTGGTCCGGACGACCGAGGACTACGAGGACGCCCCGTTCACCCACGACCTCCGCGTCGACGCCACCGAGACGCCCATCGCCGACCTGCGGGAGACTCACGCCCTCGCTCGCGAGAGCTACGAGGCCGCTGCCGAACGGGCCGAAGAAGAGTGAGTGGTGCGTTCCGTCAGACCGTCGTATCTCTCGTCTCGGCCCGAAGAACGAAGGTCGTCGCTTCCGAACCGTGATCCCGAAGACCGATGCTATGTCCCGAATGCGGATGGTGGGACGACTGGGAAGATAGTGCCAGCCCCTATTGTGAGTTCTGTGGGTCGCTCCTCAGCGCAACCTCGGACGACCCACCGGACGCCCACGAGGCGATAGCCCAAGCCGAAGACGAGTGACGGATCCCCTTTGTCCGGGAAAGCGGTCTGATGGTTTCTCGTCTGAGTAGTAGTGGGTCGGGGCGGATTGTGAACCTCGCCGAGACGTGCTCGCTTGCTCACGGCTTTGCCGTTCGCTTCGAGGCGCTCCCTGTGGTCCCGCCTCGCATTCGCTGCGCGCGCCTCGTCTGGTTCAAATCCGCCAGAGCCACACAGACGGCACTGGCTCCTCACTTCGTTCGTCGCAGTTGCCGTCAGAAGTGGGTCGGGGCGGATTTGAACCGCCGACTTCCTCCGTGTGAAGGAGGTATCATAACCGACCTAGATCACCGACCCGCGCACCCCACGCTAATCCGGTGGGCGACTTAAGAATTGCTTTCCGGCGCGGTCACTCCGCGGCGCGTTTCTGCCGGAGCGCCTCGACTCGCTCGCGTGCTTCGCCGATAGCCTCCTTGGCCTCGCCCTCGGCACGACCCTGAATTTTCTTGAGGTCGGATTTGATGCTGTCGAGGCGACCTTCCTCGGGTTCGTCCTCGTTGCCAGCGAGTCGCTCGACGCGTTCCTGAACCGGTTCCAGTTCCTCCTTGATGCCGCGTTTGGCTTCCGATCCGGCGCGTTTGAGGTAGTACTGGGTGTCTTCGAAGTGCTTGTTCATATCTGTCCTTACGCAAGGGACGAATAAACCCTTTGTGGCCTCATCGAGAGGTCAGATTATCCCAAAGTGGTATCGGCCCGCCGGGAGAACGGCGAGTGTGTTCGAACGGATCTCGGTCCCGACGCCGTTCCAGGTCGGGGCAGTCAACGCCTACCGCTGTGGGGACACGCTCGTCGACCCGGGTCCCGACAGCGAGGAGGCACTCTCGGCCCTCCAAGCGGGCTTGGACGGGGCCGGCCAATCGCTGTCGGACGTCGAGCGGGTCCTGATCACGCACCCGCACCCGGACCACTTCGGTCTCGCCAAGCGGTGTCGGGAACACGGCGCGACGGTGGTCGCGTCGGCGGCGGCCGCGCCGATAGTCGAGGACTTCCCGGGACGACTCGACGCCGAACAGGCCTACTTCCAAGACTTCTTCGAGTCCTGCGGGATGTCCCCGACGACGGCCCGGACGGTCACCGGCCTCCCCGACGCGTTCGCCGAGTACGCGCCGAGCGTGGCCGTCGACCGGCGTCTCGACGCCGGCGACACGGTCACTATCGGGGACACGACTGCCGACGTGGTCGGTGTCGAGGGACACGCAGTCGGCGAGATAGCCATCGCCTACGACGAGGGGGACCGGCGGGAGGCTATCGTCGGCGACACGGTCCTACCGACAATCACGCCCAATCCCTTCCTCCAGCCACCGCCGGGGCCGGACGCGGACCGCCCGCGGGTCCTCCCGGCGTACAACGAGTCGCTCTCGTCCCTCCGGGCACGGTCGATAGATCGGATGCTCCCGGGCCACGGTGACGCGGTGACCGACCCGGCGGGCCGTATCGACGACATCCTCGCGGCCAACGAGGACCGGACCGAGGCAGTCGCGGCCGTCGTCGACGACCCGACCAGACCCGTCACGGTGATGGGCGAGTTGTTCGGGGACCTCCCGGTCACCGAGCAGTTCTCGGGGATGAGCGAGGCGGTTGGTCACCTCGACGTGTTGGAAGCGCGCGGACGGGTGCGGCCCGTCGAAATCGACGGGGCGCTCCACTACGAACCGGTCGAGTGAGGACCATACTGCCGGCTGGAAGTCTGTGAGGAATCGTGATGATACGGGATGGCCGAATATCCTCACAAAGTTACAGCCGGCAGTATCAGTAGTCGGGGTTCTCCTCGCGGACGCCCTCGCGTTTGTTGACGAGGCGGGCGAGGGTAAAGAGGAGGTCCGAGAGGCGATTGAGGTAGATGATGGCCTGGTCGTTCACCTCGGGTTCTTGCGTGGCGAGCGAGACGGCGCGACGCTCGGCGCGGCGACAGACCGCGCGGGCGTGGTGGAGTTTCGCGCCCGGTTTGGACCCGCTGGGCAGGATGAACTGCTCTAGAGGGTCCAGTTCCTCGTTTGCCTCGTCGATCCACGATTCGACCTGTTCGACGTGGTCGCTGTCGATGACGGGGTCGTCGTCGTCCGGTTCGGGCGTCGCGAAGTCGGCCTGGACGACGTGGAGGTGGTTCTGAATCGCTCGAAGCCACTCGTCGATGTCGTCGTGGCCCGTCGGGCGGACGACGCCGACGATGGCGTTGACCTCGTCGACGGTGCCGTAGGCCTCGATTCGCTGGCTGGATTTCGACACCTGCGACATATCCCGCAGGTCGGTCAGTCCGTCGTCGCCGCGGCCGGTGTATATCTTCATATCTTCTCCATCGGGGGACACTGGCTTAACTGCCGCGGCCCGGCAACAGAAACAGGTTCAAGTGTGGACCGCACCTGCATCCGAGTATGAGTATGCACCGCGAGCAGTCCTGTCCGGAGTGTGGCGAGACGACGGGGTTCACCCGCGTCGCTTCGACGAACGTCAACCTCGGACGGAAGATCAAGTGGCGCTGTGACGACTGCGGGTTCACGACCGTCCAGATCGGCGACGTGATCGACACAGCGACGGCGTGATGCCATAGATAGCTACAAGTCACCGACCGTTCTACGTTCAGATAGATGCCAGAGTCGATTGCTGTCCTCTTGGTGGACGAGGACACGGACGTACTCGAACTCACTCAGACGTTTCTCGAACGTGAGGACGAGGGCCTCGACGTGTCCACCGAGACCAGTTCCGAGGCGGCCCTTACGCGCCTCGAAGACGGCTCGTTCGACTGCGTCGTGAGCGACTACAATATGCCCGGGATGACGGGCATCGAGTTTATGGAGGCCGTCCGGGAGCGGTCGCCCGGACTCCCCTTCTTCTTTTTCACCGGCAAGGACAGAGACGAGATGGACGCGATCAGCGAGGGTGCGGACGTGACGGGCTACGTACAGAAGGGGACGGGCACCGAGCGCTACGGCGACCTCGCGCGCGAGATCCGAACCGCCGTCGAGGGCTGACCCCCCACAGCGTCACTCATCGCGGTCGAGCGCCTGCCAGGAAAGCCGCGGGGTCCGGGCCGCCGCGACCTGATCGACGCGCCGGGCGGTCGTCCGCGTCGGCGCGGCCGAAAGCGTCTCCTCGTCGGCGGTCCGGGCCGCCTCGAACGCCGCCGCGAGACGGTCCAGCGTCGCCTTCGACTCGGCCTCGGTCGGTTCGGTCATCAGCGCTTCGTCGACCAGTTCCGGCCACTTCGTCGTCGGCGGGTGGACGCCGTGGTCGAGCATCGCCCGTGCGAAGTCGGCGGCGTCCCGGTCGCCGGCGCTGGCGACGAACTCGTGGTGGAACGGGCCGTAGGGGACCTCCAAATCGATCTGTTCGGCGAGGTAGTTGGCGTTGAGGACCGCCTTCGCGCTGGCGTCTGCCAGCCCCGCCCCGCCGAGTCGCCGGATGTAGGCGTAGGTCTTCAGGAGGACGAGCCAGTTGCCCGCGTAGCCGTGGACTTTCCCGACGGTCGATTCTGGGGTCACGAGTCGGTAGCCGTCGGACCCCTCCCTGACGTGGGGGTCGGGGAGGTACGGTCGGAGGGTGTCGGTGACGCCGACGGGGCCCGCGCCCGGGCCGCCGCCGCCGTGGGGCGTCGCAAACGTCTTGTGGACGTTGTAGTGCATCACGTCGAAGCCCATATCGCCGGGGCGGGCCTGCCCGAGGAGGGCGTTGAGGTTCGCGCCGTCGTAGTAGACGAGGCCGCCGGCGTCGTGGACGCGGTCGGTTATCGACTCGATGTCGCGCTCGAACAGCCCCAGCGTGTTGGGGTTGGTGAGCATCAGCGCCGCCGTCTCGGGGCCCAGCGCCGCCTCCAAGGCGTCGCCGTCGACGCGGCCGTCCTCGCCGCTCGGGAGTTCGACCACCTCGAACCCGGCCATCGCCGCGCTGGCGAAGTTCGTCCCGTGGGCGCTGTCGGGCACGACGACCTCCGAGCGCTCCTCGCCCCGGTCCTCGTGGTAGGCCTTTGCGATCAGGAGACCGGTGTACTCCCCGGCGGCACCGGAGGGTGGCTGGAGCGTCACGGCGTCCATCCCGCCGATGCGCGCCAACCACTGCTGGAGGGTGTGGCGAATCGCCAGCGTCCCCTGCATCGCTTCGGCCGGCCGGTCGGGGTGGCCCGAGGCCGCGGGCACCGACGCGACGGCCTCCAGAAGCGACGGGTTGTACTTCATCGTACACGATCCCAGCGGGAACGGGCCGCTGTCGACGCCGTAGGTCTCCTGTGCGAGGTGGGTGTAGTGGCGGGCGCCTCCGGTTCCGACAGCGAGGGCAGGGTCAGTTCCTCGCGGGTCAGCGAGTCGGGGAGCGGTCCCTCCACCTCGACCGTCTCGCTGCGCTTCTCGGCCAACAGCGGTTCGTACCGGTCCTCCTCGGCCCAGCGGGCCTGATCGTAGCGCATTCAGGCCACCTCCCGGAGCGCGGTGACGAACCGTCCGGTCTCGGCCTCGGTCGTGTCGGTGACACACACCTGTAGCGTGTGTTCGTCGAGCGCGTGGACCGCGAACCCGCGCTCCAGCAGGTCCTCACGGATAGCCGGTGCCGGCTGGTCCGTCCGAACTGGGAACTCCCGGACGTAGTGGCGGTCGTGTATCGGCGCCCGGACGCCGTCGATACCGTCGATCCGTTTCGCCAGCGAGCGGGCGCGCTTGACGCTGGTCCGGGCCATCTCCAGCAGGCCGTCCGGCCCGAGTACCGCGATATGGATGGCGCTCCGGAGCGCCAGCCACGCCTGGTTCGTGCAGATGTTGCTGGTCGCCCGCTCGCGGCGGATGTGCTGTTCCCGGGTCTGGAGGGTGAGCGTGTACGCCCGACGGCCGCTGGCGTCCTCGCCGGCCCCGACGAGGCGGCCCGGCACCTGCCGAAGGAACGCCTCCCGAGTAGCGAAGATTCCGTGGCCCATCCCGTTGGCCGCGCCGAGGCCCAGCGTCCCGGCGTCGCCGACGACCACGTCTGCCCCGACGCTTGCCGGCGACTCCAGTAGGGCCATCGCGACGGGGTCGGTACCGAGACAGAACAGCGAGTCGTGTGCGGCGGCGACATCCCCGACTGCCGACAGCGATTCCTCGATTGCGCCCCGGACCGTCGGGCTTTCGGCGTGGACCAGCACTGTCGACTCGTCGGCGCGGTCGCGCAGTGCCGCGACGTCGGCGGTCCCGCCTTCCGTCGGGTACGTCTCGACTGTCAACTCGCTGCCGACGGTGTAGTTCTCCAGCACGCGGCGGCGCCCCTCGTGCATCGTCTCGGGGACGAGCACGCGGTGGCCGTCGGCCTCTCGGACGCGACTGGCGAGGCGGGCCGCCTCGCCCAGCGCCGTCGCGGCGTCGTGCATCGAGCAGTTCGCCACCGGGAGCCCCATCAACTCGACCAGCATCGACTGGTACTCGAACAGCGCCTGCAGGAACCCCTGCGCGACTTCGGGTTGGTACTGGGTGTAGGAAGAGAGAAACTCCGAGCGACCCGAGAGGTCCTCAACCACGGCGGGGACGTAGTGGTCGTAGTGCCCGCGACCGAGGAAGGAGACGAGGTCGGCGTCCCGGTCGAGGGTCCGCCTGACCTCCCGGCGGGTCTCGCGTTCGCTCGCGCCCTCGATGTCGAGGTCCCCGAGAACTGGACCGACTCGGGGATGTCGAACAGCGCGTCGGTGTCGGCGACGCCGATGGCGTCGAGCATCGCGGCCGTCTCGGCCTCGGTGTGGGGTGCGAAGGGACTCCCCTGCTGGTGTGTCGTCATAGCTGTGTGGTATGTGCTCACCTTGCGAGCCGACGGGCATAAAGACAGGCGGGCGCTCCGTCGCAAGCCGTTAGTAGACCCGTCCACAAACCGAGGTAGTGACAGCAGGAGATTCCGACGACGGCGACGAGGCGTCCGTCGACCCGGACGCCTTCTACGACGCGCTGGAGGCGCTGGGCCAACCGGTCCTGACGGCGACGCGGTTCGCCCAGCACCGCGATATCGACCAAGAGACGGCCAGCGAAACGCTGGATAGCCTCATCGGCTCCGGCGAGATCGAACGACAGGACGTCTCTACCGACCCGGTGGTCTACTACCCGGCCGACTGGGCGAGTATGACCGACCGCGAGCGCATCGTCGTCTTCCCCGACCGGCGGCAACTGGTCGTCGACAAACCCCACCAGTTCACCCGGGCACAGCTCTCGCAGTTCGCTCGACTCGTCGACACTACCGGCGACGAGGGCTATCTCTACGAGATTACGGACACCGACATCTGGCAGGCCCCCTACGACAGCATCGAGGAACTGCTGGGGACGGTCCGGGACGTCCTCCCCGAGGCCCACCCGGAGTTAGCGGAGTGGATCGAAGACCAGTACGAGCGCGCCCGGCAGTTTCGCCTGTGGACCCACGAGGAGGGGTACGTCGTCCTAGAGGCGGCGACGGCGGACCTGATGGGCAACGTCGCGCGGCAGAAACTCGAAGCGGGACAGCTCCGCGCGGAGCTATCGGACACCGAGAGTTGGGTCGCCGAGGAGGCCATCGCCGAGGTCAAGCGGACGCTGTACGAGGCGGGCTATCCCGTGCTCGACGAGCGTGACCTCGACACCGGCGACCCGCTTCCGGTCGATCTGACCCTCGAACTGCGGCCATACCAACACGAGTGGGTCGACTCCTTCGTAGAGCGCAAGGCCGGCGTGCTGGTCGGGCCGCCCGGCAGCGGGAAGACAGTCGCGGCGATGGGTATTCTCGCCCGCATCGAGGGCGAGACGCTGATCCTCGTCCCCGGCCGGGAGTTGGCGGTCCAGTGGCGCGAGGAACTGCTCGCCCACACCACGTTGACCGAGGACCAGATCGGCGAGTATCACGGTGGGCAAAAGCAGGTCCGGCCGGTCACTATCGCCACCTACCAGACCGCGGGGATGGACCGCCACCGACACATCTTCGAGGACCGCGAGTGGGGGCTGATCGTCTACGACGAGGTCCAGCACGTCCCGGCGGACGTGCGCCGCCGGACCGCGGACCTCCAGAGCCGCCACCGACTGGGACTGAGCGCCAGTCCCGTCCGGGAGGACGACCGCGAGGAGGAGATTTTCACCCTCATCGGGCCGCCCATCGGCACCGACTGGGACGCGCTGTTCGACGCCGGCTACGTCGCCCAACCGAGCGTCGAGATACGCTACGTCCCGTGGACGGACGACACCGCGCGCAACGAGTACGTCAGCGCCCACGGCCACGAGCGCCGGATGCTGGCCGCCTCGAACCCGGCGAAGATAGCGGAGACACGCGAACTCCTCCGCCGGCACGCGGGCGAGCAGGCGCTGATCTTCGTCGACTACCTCGATCAGGGTCGGGAGTTGGCCGAGGCCCTCGACGTCCCGTTCGTCAGCGGCGAGACGCGCCACGCCCGCCGCTCGCAGTTGTTCGAGCAGTTCCGCGAGGGCACCCGGGACGCGCTGGTCGTCTCCCGGGTCGGCGACGAGGGCATCGACCTCCCGTCGGCGGCGGTGGCCATCGTCGCCTCCGGGCTTGGCGGGTCGCGTCGACAGGGCGCCCAGCGGGCGGGTCGGACGATGCGTCCCGAGGGCCAAGCGACGGTGTACGTCCTCGCCACTCGCGGCTCTCGCGAGGAGGACTTCGCCCGCCAGCGGACCCGCTATCTCGCCGAGAAGGGCGTCCGCGTCACCGAGGCCGACGCGACCGTTGGCGAGGCGGAAGCGGACGAGGAGGCGAGTGGGACAGAAGTGGACGACGAGGCGGGCGAGGCGGACGAGACGGAAGCGAACGCCGACGAGTAACTCCCTGTGTGCCGTGATAGCACGTTCCGAACGTGCAAAAGAATTAATATGTTTTCCCCCACAGTAGGTCACACGAGCGAACAGGTGATCCGAATGCAGGCCACCAAATCATCGGCTGTCGGCGCGAACGGCAGCCGTGTCTCCGGACTCCCGACCGGGATTGGTGGCTCACAGGCGGATCACTGGCCGATTCCGACCGCCGCCACCCTCGCCGCGTAACGCCGACCCGGACGGGACGGGGGAGGCGGCGGTGGTCGGCATCCGCTGGCTACTTCTCCGTCGTCACCCCTTCCCACAGGCACCGGTAGGCGCCGTCGAGCGTGTGCGGTTCGGCCACTCCCGGTAGTGCCGACAGTCGACAGCGACAGCACTCTCGGTCGCGCGTGGTCGCGTGGACCCGGTTCGATTCCGGGCGGCCGGCTATGGCAGTCTCTGCCAGCACAGTCGACGTGACGGTGACAGTCACCCTCTGGGTCCCCCTCGACGCGAGCGGGGACCTCACGAGCGGCGTCGAGGCGGTCCTCGCGGACGGCAGCGACATCGCCGAGCCGAACGTCTACGACATCGACTCGGTCACGCCGCGCGCGACGGACATTCAGGTGACGGCCGTCGTCGGGCTAGCGGTGACTGTCGCCGCCGAGGGCGACGGCGCGACCGAAGCTCGCGAACAGGTCGCGGACACATTCGGCGTGATGTCCGTCGACCGCGTCCGCCTGGAGTGAGCGTCAGGCCTCCTCGTCGGGCGAGATGTCGATGGGGTCGACGTCGTCGGCCTCGTTCTCGGACTCGTCGTCGCCGGTCAACAGGAGGCCGACGCCGCCGGCGGCGAGCATCCCGACGCCCGTCGCGCGGACGGCGTCGACGTACCACTCGCGCGGTTCCAACTCCGAGACGTTCTCCAGACTGAGGCCAAGCGCCGAAAGGTTCAGTTTCAGGCTCGTCTTCGGCGCGATAGCGGTGAACAGTCCTTTCACTGCGACCGCACCGTAGACTAGTTTCAGTAGCTTCGAGGACATCGTGTCCGCTAATCGCTCCACGGAAGTATACTTACTGCTCACTCCGTCCACTCGGCGTCCGACAGCGTGCGCTGGACGGCCTCCTCGCCGACGGCCGAGGCCAGCGTCTGGAAACCCGCCCGGACGGTCCGGTCCTCGGAATCGGCGACCAGCCGCGAGACGATGAACTCCGGCGTCGAGCGGCCGATGGGTCCCGAACCGCGGCTGGTAGTCGACCTGTAACTGCAGTTCCGGCGTCAGCCCCTCGGCGAAGATGCCGTCGATGCGCGCGGTGTCGGGCAACGGCTGGAGGTCGTCGGCCAGATGCGTGACGAACACGCCCAGGGCGTCCTGATCGACGGTCAGCGTCACGAGGCCGTGCAGGAGATCGGCGGCGCTGCCCGGTTCGGTGATCGCCTCGAACTCGTCGACGAGCATCAGCGTCCGGCCCTCCCGCGACAGCGGCGGGACGACGTTCCGGAGCGTCGACTCCAGGACGCCGGCGTTGAAACTAGCGTGTCGCCGGTGGAAGACGATAGCGTCGACCGGGCCGACTTGTGCTTGTTCGGCCGGGACCGGCAGCCCCATCTGGGTGAGTATCTGGACCTCACAGAGCGTCTCAAGTAGGGTCGTCTTCCCGCCGCTGTTGGCCCCGGTCAGGACCGACACCCGGTCGCCCGACGGCGGCCCGTCGGCGGTGGCGATATCGAGGTCGTGGTCGCCGACGGCGTAGGTCACCGGTTGGACCGACTGGCCGCCGGCCGACAGCCCGAGGTTCCGGGCCCCGCGGACGGCGACCGTGTCGCTCTCGACGATGGTCGGCGTGACGAGGTCGTGGGCCTCGGCGAACCGCGCCAGCGAGACGTACAGCGCGAGGTCGTCGACCACCGAGACGGCGCGCTCGACCGTCTCCTCGGTTGCTTCCAGTGTGTCCCGTAGCTCCTCGGCCACCGTCTCCTCGCGGTCGTCGACGGCCGATCGGAGGGCGTCCGACAGCGACCGCAGCGACGCGGTGACGAAGTCCCGTGCGTCCGTGGCTTCCCCGGCGGCCGTCTCGCGCACCCGCGCGGCGTCGACGCCCGTCTCCGAGACGACGTAGTCGACGTAGGCCTCCCGGAACGCGTCTGGGCTGCGAGCGTTCGATTGAACCGCTTCGACCACCTCGGCGGGCGTCGCGGCCATATCCTCTACCGCACCGAGGCCGTCCCGGAGGGCATCGAGTTTCTCGTCGGCGCCATCGCCGACGCGGTCGTCCGCGCCGGTGAGCCCCGCCAACGCTGCTGCTGCGGCCGTCAAGTCCTCGCGATCGAACGACGCCAGCGGGTCGAACACCCCGCCCTCGACGTCACACGACAACAGTGCGATGGCCGTCTCGACGGCCGCCCGGCGGTCGTCCGCGTAGGATTCGGCCGTCTCGAACGCCTCGACGACCGACGTTCGCGTGGCCTCGTCGAGGCCGGTCCAGACCGAGCGCGCGTCGGCGACGGCCGTCAGTCGCTCGGTCATCGCCTCGGGACTTTCGAGGGGTGTGAGCACTCTGATGCGGTCGGCCGCGTAGGCCGTCACCGCGAACTCCTCGACGATACCCAGCAGTTCCTTGTACACCTCGCGGGCGTCCCGCGTCGTGAGACAGTCCATCGCCGACCCGCCCTCGGCCCGGCGGAGGATGCGCGTGGCCCGCCCGCGGGAGAGTCCGGCCGCAGTCAGCGCCCGGATGTCGGCCGAGTCGATAGCGTCGATGGCCGCGTCGACGCCCATCTCACTCGCCAGCAGGTCCCGGGTCTTGGGCCCGATTCCCCAGTAGTCCTCCAGTCGCATAGCGGGTGGTCGGTCGCCCCCCGCTTAGACGTTTCCTCACGGCCCGAACCGATTTGTTCGTGAGTGATTCCCCTAATCGAACGAATAGAGGGTCGAACGTTCTCTCGAAACTACAGCACAGAATCGCACGACGTGGCGGCTACTCTCGAAAGCAGTACGAAACAGCCACGAATTGAGTCGGCTCGGTATCGAGACGAACTCGTCGGTTATCCACGCCGAGAACCGTACCATCGGCCGCCTGACCCCGTCAGTCGTCTCGTTCGCGGCGCCGGATCGATGCGAACGAATTGGATATATTTTTACACCGTAGTAGTTCAACAGAAACTGTGCTACCGATGGGTGACGATACGGGGTTGCGGGGCGACGAGCAGGGGAACCTCCTCGTCGTCGGAGCGGTGATACTGGCTGTGCTGTTGCTCGGGACGACAGCGGCGATTACCGCTGTCGAGACCGACGACCGGCGAGCGACAGTCGACAGCAGCGAGAGCGCCGATGTTCTCGAAGCAGGTATCGAGGCAGAGCTATCGAACGCGACGGTGGAGGCGAACGCGACGGCGACGAACAGGACAGGGAGCGACGGGACCGCCGTCGACATCACAGCGACCGGTCCGGCGAACGCGACCGGTGGCGTCCGGCCGGAAGTCAGGGCGGCCGTCGCCCGAACGTTCGACGGAGCGATCACGGCCGCGACGGAACGGCGCGTCGCCCGACTGGTCGAGACGGTGGCCGACCAGCAGGGGATCGGCGGTGAGATGACGGCTATCGAACCGACCGACGCCGGCGTCGAGTACGGGGTGCGGGTCACGCTGGGGACGCCGGACGGGCGCGCCGCGACGTCCGGGACGAGGACGCGCACGGACGTGATCCGGACCGTCAGCCGCGAGAACAGGACCTACACGCGGACGACGACGGCACGACCGGGGCCCAACTGGACGCGCGGTGACCGCCGCGGGTCCGAGACGGTCGTAACCGACACGAAAGTCGCCGACAGCCCGCCCGGCCCGTCGTGGGAGCGTGTCGCCGTCCTCGAACGGAGCGCTCCCGACTACCGTCGGACGACGAACGTCTCACGGCCGGGACCGGAGTGGGAACGAGTCGGCCCGAACGGGACCGTTCGGCAGGTGGTCGAGACGACCGTCTCGACGGACGCGCCCGGACCGGCGTGGCGCGAACTCGCCGTCGTCGACCGCCGGAGTGCGGTGTACGACCGCGTCGTGAACGCGACGCGACCGGGGCCCGACTGGACCCGCGTGGACCGGGCCGGTTCGACCACGGTCGTCCGCAACGTGACGACCGCCAGCGAGGACCCTGGTCCGGAGTGGGACCGGGTCGAGGTTCTCGACCGGACGCCGGCGAGTTACCGGTACGCGACGGCGGCGGAACCCCCGGGACGGAACTGGACGCGGACGAACCGGACCGGGACGGAGTACCGCTATCGGAAGACGATCACTCCGGCGACCGTCACGGCCCGGTACGCCCGCCACGAGACGGTCCCGACGTACACGTGGGAACGGAAAGTGCGGGACGGTGAGACGGTTGCCCGCTACGGCCGGTTCCGGAACGTCACGACCTACGACTGGCGGCGACTGGAAGAGCCGGGATACGTTCTCGGGGAGTACGAACGGACGGAGGACCGGCCGGTGTACGAGTGGACGAAGACGGTGCCGCGGACGGTCACCGAACTAGAGGAGATAGAGCTCGATGCCGAGGCGCTCGCGCCGACCGACGACCCGGTCACGGTGCTTTCGGCGGCCGACGGGATGCGTGACAGCAGCGTCACGGTCGCCACGGACTCGCTCCCCATCGGTCCCGCGAACGCGACGGAACTGGTTGCCACCGCGACCGATACTGCGGCCACGTCGGACGCGTCGTGGCGGCTGTCGGTCTACCGTGACGCGACAGGCCGCACCGTCGTCGAGACGCCGACGACGAGGACGCGGACGACGGGATCGACGGTCCACCTCGACCTCGAATCGATGACCGCCGACGGTGGCCCGCTCGGGATGGACTCCCCGGCAGCAGCCATCGACTCGGCGTTCGACCTGTCGCTGGTCAACGGGAGCGGCGTCTACGGGTCGTACTCGCTGTTCGCGGCCAACGCGTCCGGGAGCGACCTCCGCTCGGTCGAGAACATCACCGTGACCCGAGCTATCGACACCGTCACCTTCGATGTCACCCAGCGTGACACCCGGACGACTTACACCGATACCGTGACCGTCGAACCGGACCACGACCGGACCGAGACGGTCGTTGTCGAATCGTCCGATAGCGACTCCTCGACGGCGAGACCGCCGGACGCGGCCGTAGACGTCACCCGCGTGGGAGCCAACGCAACTCACGCCGTCGTCCGGCTCGACGCGAGCGCGACGACCGCGGACGCGCTACTCACTGGCTACGACTGGCGTGCGTTGGCCCACAGCGGCCGGGTCCACGGACTGCGGGACGACCAGCGAACCCAACGGATCACCGTCGAACGTGCCGCAACCGGATACTACCTCCCGGTGGCGCTGACCGTCACTGACGCGAACGGCTACAGTGACGCGGTACAGGGCGGTGTGGGGGTCCCCGGGACCGACGGCTCGACGCTCGACCCGGGCGTCGCTGTCGACGTCGACGGACTCAACGACACGCACGCTCGTCTGCGAGCGACCTCGACGGCCCACTCCGATACCGGTCGCTACGACTTCCGATGGGAGGTCACGGCCGGCGAGAGGCACGTCACTGGCTCGACCGACCTCGAGGGCGGTCGCACCGTCGAGTACACTGTCGAGCGACAGGACCGTGACACCACTGTCGCCGTCGAACTCGCCGTCACCGACACGGAAACCGGCGAGTCCGGGACCGCCATCGGCGATGCTACCGTCCCGGCGATAGTCGGCATCGGATCGAACCCCTTCGAGATCACACTCGATGAACGGTCGCGAACGGCCCGGACGGTGACATACCGACTCCGCGCCAGCGGTGCGGCCGCGCCGACGGTCGACTGGCGGGAGATCGATCCCGGACGCGCTATCAGTGGTCTCCGGGACGGCCCGACCACACAGACGATCACTGTACCGCGCCGGCGGACGGACTACCGACTTGCGGTCGAAGGAACCGATGTCGGCTCCGACGGGCCCGCGACCGACACTGCGACTGTCACCGTCCCCAGTGCCGACTCGACCGGTGACCCCAGTGTGACCGCCGTCCTCCAGACCCGGCGGACGGACGCCGATACCGACACCGAAACGTGGCTGTTGAGAGGGAGCGGATCCTTCCCGGCCTCGGCAATCTCGTCGTACGACTTCGACATCGACGACAGTCGTGCCGACGTCACCGTCACGGCCAGCCGCGGAGCACGCAAACAGATCGAGATCGACCGCCCCGACAGCGACTCCGTGAGCATCCCTGTCGAACTGACCGTCAGCAGCGGTAGCAGTACCAGCACCGACAGCGAGACCATCACCGTCGACAGCAGCGGGGGTGGCGGCGGCGATCCTATCACCTCGGTCGGCCCTGATGCGGAACTCTCGATTACCGCAGTACTACACGAAGGCAGTGGAGCCAAGTTTCGGCTCGATGCGTCGGGCTCCAACGACCCTGACGGAGAGATCGTGGACTACCGATACTCTATCGAGACCAGCGACACGGTCATTCAATCACCTGCAAATGAGGTTGAAACGAATATGGTGTTCGAACGTGATGGGGCCGGCGTCGATGCGACGGTTACGCTCACCGTCCAAGACGATGATGGCAACACAGACTCCATCGAACGACGGATTTGGAGTACGGGGAATTTCGTTGGTAACAAACCTCCACGTGCGTCGCTTTCAGTTATCGGGGCAGCGGAGCCCGGTGAATACACTCTTGACCCAACGAACTCGAGCGATCCTGATGGGCGAATCACCAGTTACGAGTACGAGGTGATCACCGAGAACGGCGAACTGCTCACGCCGATCAGCGATACCAGCGGGACGCAGAATATCGAGGTCGACCTTGTCGGTAAAGATCCGGATCTCGAACTGCGATTGACTGTGACTGACGATGGCGGCCTAACGAACTCCACCACGGCAAGCATCAGTGATGGACCTCGAGAGGGGACCGAGCCCAAACCGGAGATTGAGAGCTTGGACGTCGATCCGTCGACGCCCACGCCCGGCGAGCGGACCGAGTTCACTGTCTCCGGCAAGCATCTCACGGACGCCGTGCAGTTGTACGTCGACGGCTCGCCCGCAACGATGATTCTGCCCGAGTCGTCGTTCGTCAGGGACCTCTTCCTCGGCACGAACACCTACAGCTTCAGCGATGGTGGGGTCCACAACGTCACGGCCTACATCAAAACCGCCGGTGGCAGTGACTCGCTCACCAAGACTATCCAAGTAAACCGACCGCCGGAGTTCGACCGAGTCAATGTGATCAATACAGATCCGACATACAAAGACCATCCATCGCTTGACGCCGACAACGGGTACTGGAGTGCGG
Source organism: Halapricum sp. CBA1109 (assembly GCF_009741825.1). GTDB lineage: Archaea > Halobacteriota > Halobacteria > Halobacteriales > Haloarculaceae > Halapricum. Next base: position 5,251 of record NZ_WPCA01000035.1, on the reverse strand, counting down.
CCATCGACGCGGAGGGTGCTGATCCGGACGACGACTCGTACAGTATCTCGGCGGACGCACCGTACTCGCCGCTGTACTCGTGGGAATACGGGGATTACACCACCGATAGTCCCTCGGGACTTACCGACTCGCCGAGCGTGGATATCGAAGCCCCGGTCGACGACGAGACATTGGGTGTGGAATATCCCGGCATCCACAATGTGACGGTACGTATCACCGACGAACACGGTGCGACTACCACGGAGACTCTTTCTGTGGGTGAACAACCGCCTGACAAAGAGGTTGAAATCGATCTGTATGCCCGAAGCGGGACTCCGTCCAGAGACGAGACGGTATATCTCTCGGCCGGTGAGTCCGTCCCCATTGATTACGGTGTCGGTGGAAGCGGTATCGACAACATCGAACGGGCATACTTCTCGATAGAAGTTACTGGGCCCAACGGTGTAGTCGTTCACGAAGAGTACGACGACTCCACCGGATCGTACAAAGACCTCAACTTCGGCCTCTCGAAATCAGAGTCCGTGAGTTCCGTCGGCACGTACACCGTGAAAGCACGCGCGGAAGCACCGGACGGCCGAAGCGACGTGGATCGGTTCACGTTCGATATCAAACGTCCAAAGGGTGGAGATGGCAGCGACGATACCGTCACTCCCGAACAACAGTGGAACGCGGAAGATCCCGGCGATGGCTGGGAATCGACGGGCGACACCCGCACCGTCGAGAAGACCAGCTACGAGTGGGTCGCCTTCGATAGCGGCCTCAATAAGCTAGTCGCGACCGGGGTCACTAACGGCTACGACCTCATTGGTATGCCGAGCTACACCGGTGAGAGTAGAACTGTCGATACAGAGACAGACATCGAGTCCCCGGGCAGTAACTGGGAGAAAGTCGAGGGCTCTGGCCGTGATATGGCGGGCTTAAGCGAGACCGTCTACGAGTGGGAAAAACAGGAGTACAAGTGGGAGATCACGCACCAAGAGACCGAGACGCTCTACGTCGCAGCAGCCGGGTAGTTGCTCGATGCTGAGACTTATATTACACGCCTGCTAAGATGTTTATATCCATCTGGTGAGTGAAACGTGATGTTCCAACCTCTGTCTCTTCGACGAGCGACGGTCGGCCTCGCTGCGGTACTGGCCGCTGTCTTCGCACTCACGCTGGTCGCTGCCCCTGTCCACGCTGACGCCGGCGATGTGAGTATCGATACCGACACGAACACGACGGACTGTGATGTCAACGAAACGCTCGTTCACGGACAAGCCGAGTACCGGTACGACCCCTACGAGCCTGACGCTCAGTACAACGGGAACTATCACCTCGCTCGTGGGATCACGGTCGATATCGTCCAAGACGTCAACGAAACCGCGAACGTTACTCTCGGAACAGCTTCGACCGGCTATGACGGCGCATTCGAAGCCTGTGTCGCCCCGTATGGGGATAGCGACACGGTCGACCTCTTCGTTCGGTTCGTCGCTGATGGGCCCGCTGGCAGTGTGCTGGACGCGTATCCCCTACGGGGCGGTTCTATCTACACTGCCATTTCACCGGTGCAAACAGTCCATCTCAACGATAGTACGGCGCTCGGTACTGACTATACTGGTGACGGGAACACTGAGGTAGTTCCCGACTCAAATCGTACGATGTTCCACATTGCCCGGACACTCTATCGGGCACAGAAGTTTGTCAAAGAAAACACACTCAAAGGACTTGAGCGCCATCGAATACGTGTAGTCACGCCAGGCGGGTCGACAGTGTACTCACCAGGTCGCCCGGTCAAAGAAAACGAAGCAATTGTCCTGGAAGATGCTCCAGATATGCAGAGCCGAGAGGCTATCTACCACGAGTACGGCCACGCACTCCATATGACGACCCTTGAGTACGACTTGGATAAATCTCCGAGTGGTGGGCGGTCGTTCGGGTCTGAAGATAGCTGTCACTATTACAATACCGAGTCGAGTGTGGAGTTCGCGTTGAGGGAAGGCTGGGCAGAGTTCTTCGCCGCGGTGATGGTGGATAGCCGGTGGGACGACCAAGCAACCTACTACAACCAGACGATGCCGAGGAACTGCCCGCCGGTCACCGAGGACGACGGAACGATGGACGGCTACCGCGTCGAGGGTGCCATCGCCGGTGCGCTGTACGATGTCGTCGACGACACGCCGAACGAGGATCCGATGAACGAGTCCTTCGCCACGGTGTACAGCGCGTTCGACGAGGAGATGCCCCAGTCGGCCTTCGAGGTGTACGACGCACTCGCCGAGCGCGTAGACAACGAGACGGCGCTCCAGCAGGTGTTCACTACCCACGGTATCGACGTGGCCGAGCCTGCGCTCACCGTCGACGGTGGGCCGAACCATTCGAGCTACGGCAACGAGACGACGATCACTGGCACCGCCGTAGACGAACACTCGAACATCACGCGAGTACAAGCCAGCGTCGACGGCGGGCCGTGGTCGACTGTCGCCGGCGACGACGCTACCGAGTGGTCGGTGACGGTCGAGGGACCGACCGACACAGTAACGATTCGGGCGACCGACCATTGGGGGAACAACGCGACACGGAACGTCACCGTCGAGCAGTCGGCGGTACCGAGCGTGGTCGGCGGACGACCGATCACCGACCCCGACGGCGACGGGGTCTACGAAGATGTCGACGGTGACGGGGAGGCAGACCTGTTCGACGCGCTGGTGTACTACAACAACCGCAACAGCGGCGTGATCGAAGCGCATCCGGGACTGTTCGACTACGACAGCGAAGACGACGTGGGCACGCTGTTCGACGCCCTCGCGCTGTTCGAGATGATCGGCGCCCCAAACCGATAAGACAGCCCGCCCGGATGGTAGCTATATGTTCACACAGCGGAGGCACTGACAGTGCCGGCGATCGAGACTGACGGGCTCAGACAGCAGTACGGCGACGTCGTCGCATTGGAGGGGCTCGACCTCTCCGTCGAGGACGGCGAACTGTTCGGATTGCTCGGGCCGAACGGTTCGGGCAAGACGACGACGATAGAGATACTGACCGGCCAGCGAAAGCCCTCGGCGGGGTCGGCGACCGTGTTGGGCCACGACCCGGTGGCCGATCCGCTGGCGGTCAGGGAGGCAATCGGTATCCTGCCCGAGCGGGAGGACCCGCCGAGTTTCCTCACGCCGCGGGAGTATCTGGAGTTCGTCGGGCAGGTTCGTGGTCTGGAGGACATCGACGACCGGATCGGCCAGTGGGCCGACCGGCTCTCGATCACGCACAAACTCGACACGCTCTCCTCGGACCTCTCGGAGGGGGAACGCCAGCGCGTGATGTTGGCACAGGCGTTCGTCCACGAACCGGATCTGGTGTTCATCGACGAACCGCTGGTCAACCTCGATCCGATACTTCAGGAGGAGGTCAAAGATCACCTGCGGGACTACTGCGAGGCGGGAAACACGCTCTTTCTCTCGACGCACTTCGTCGAGGTGGCGGCCGAGCTGTGCACGTCGGTCGGTATCCTCCACGAGGGGGAGTTGCTGGCGACGCGTGACCCGCGGACGCTTGAGTCCGGCGAGTCGCTGCTGGAGTATTTCATCTCGACCGTGGGAGCGCGGCCAGAGGAGGTCGCCGAGCCGTGAGCGGCGTCGGGACCGTCCGACTGCTGGGCGCGATGCTGACCGAGGAGTGGCGACTCCACACCCAGTTGTTCGGCGGGCGACGCTTCGCGGCGTTCCCGCTGTTCGTGCTGTCGCTTGCGGCCGGAGCGTTCGCGCTGCTGTTCTACACCGGGGCCGACCATCTCGCCATCGTCGGCGGGCTCCACGCCCTCGTCGGGTTCTTCGGGTTGCAGGTCGGGACGCTGGGACTGATCGGCCGGGACGCGATGCGGAACGTCCTCGGGGACGTGACGCTCATCGTCTTCACCTCGCGGACGCTGCCAGTCTCGTGGCGACGGCTGCTGGGCGTCTTCCTGCTGAAGGACTTGTTGTACTACTCGGTGCTCTTTCTGGCGCCCATCGCGCTGGCGTATATGCCGCTGGCGCTCGCACAGGGGTCCTCGCCGCTGGAGATTCTCCTGCTGTGGCTGACGCTGACGGCGGTGTTCGCACTCGGTGTCGGCCTGAGTCTGACGTTGGTCGGCCTCGCGAGTCGGAGTCGGCCCGCGCTGCTCGGAATCGTGGCCGTTCTCGCCGCCGTTGCTCTCGGGACACCCGTCGATCTGATAGCGTTCACGCCGTACGCCCTGTACGCCTCGCCGTCGCCGGTTGGGGCGGTTCAGGGACTCGGACCGACGGTGGTCGCACTCGCGTTCGGACTGCTGGCGTTCGAACCAGTCGAGGACTCCTCGCGGGGGCGACAGCGACTCTTTCCCGTCGCGGCCGTGGCCGACCTGCTACCGGACCGGAACGGACTGGCGCGGCGGGCGCTGGTCGACGTGACGCGGTCGAGCGGGTCGGTCTGGAAGGTCGTCTTCTCGATGGGTGTGCTGTTCGGCGTGGCGGCGCTGCTGTTGTTGCAGTTGGCTTCGGCGACGGCGCTCGATCCGGCGGCGGGTATCGGCTTCGGGACGCTGCTCGGTCTCGGCGGGTTCACGACGTACACGTGGCTGACCCAGTTCGACGAGGCCGAGGAGTACCGCCGGTTGCCGGTGACTGTCGGGGACGTACTCCGCGGGAAACTCCTCGCGTATCTGGTGTTGATCCTCCCGACAGGTTTGGCGTATCTGGCGCTGGCGGCGCTGTGGTTTCCGACCGGTGAGTTGCTCGTCGGGGCTGTCGTCTTCCCGCTGGTTGCGGTGTACGTCTTCGGGCTGACCGCCTACGTCGCGGGGCTCTCGCCGACCGAGTTGCTGTTCGACACACCGCGATTTATGCTGTTCGGGGCGGGGCTGTCGCTGGTCTCGGTGCCGCTGCTCGTCGCGTCGCTGTCGGCCTCCCAAGCGCCGACGGCGGCGACAGTCGGGGCCGTCGCGGGGTCGGCTGTCGCCGCGGCCGTCGGCCTCGTGTTGACGAGGCTGGCCGGGCCGCGCTGGGACGAGCGGCTCCGAACCTGAGGTAGTGTTCAGATATGCACCGAGCAAAGAGCCTGTTTCTGCCGGTCGAACAACCGAACCCTGGCGGCCTGCGAAAAATCAAGATTTTCGGGCGCGAAGACGCCGTCTTCCGGCAAACTGAAAGGGCGAGGCCAGTTCCGGGAACCCCGGCGACGTAAGCACTGGAGGGCTCAAAAGAGCCCGAAAGCGCGTGGTCCGAGAGAGCGCAGCTCTCTCGTCATCTCGGAAATC